>JAEUSA010000106.1 GCA_016788945.1 Leptospiraceae bacterium | reverse complement strand
AACCGGACGAGAGTGAATTTGCCTACGGATTACGCCGCGCGCGCAACATGTTCTCCGCGATCATGGCGATGAGCTTCATGTCTGTACTGTTTTTCGGTTCCGTGTTGGGGCTAATTTTCGGCGTGTTCTGACATCCGATGCACAGACAATCAAGAGGCTCGCCGACACATTCGATTTGCAGTACAATAAAGGAGAAGACGGCAAGTACATCTACGCGCACAGCAACGTGTTCATCGTCGCCGACCGTAAAGGTGTGGTCAGACGCGAATTCAGGGGCATCGACAACAATAAGGCGAAATTCTTCGACGAGGTGCGCAACAGTCTATGATCCGCCGTAACAAGGGGACTTTCTTAGCGCTGCTGCTGGGCCTGTGGGGGCTTTCGGCGGCAAACGGCATCAAAGATTTTTATTTTGAAATGCGCTCAAAGTCACGCGGCGAGATCATCAGCTACGCTTCGCTGCAAGAATTCTGCGGCTGGACGGGTGAAAAAAAACCGGATGAAACCGAGTTTGCCTATGGTCTACGCAGGGCACGCAATATGTTCTCCGCGATTATGGCGATGAGCTTCATGTCTGTGCTGTTTTTCGGTTCCGTAATGGGGCTGATTTTCGGTCTGTTCTGGATATCAGGCGCATTCAAGGATGAAGCGGCATGAAAATTTCGACCCGCCTCTGGATCATTGTAACTGCGGTGCTCACGCTCGCGTCGCTGGCAATCAAGTTCTACTTTTTACCCGCCGCCGATCGCTTTGTGCGTCTGTCGGTTGAAGAACAGATACACCGCGAGATGCAGGCCTTTGAAAAAATTATCGGCGTCGTCGTCACTGCTGCCAATGGCGACAAAGAATATGTACGGCGCGCGCTCTACGCGATCAGTGCCGACAAAACGATACCGATCGAACTCAGGCGCAGTGATTTTCTCGACAGCCAGTTCGGCAAGCGTCCCGATCGCGCACCGCGCAACGATTTTGAACGGCAGGTCATGCAGAGTGCACAGGCGGCGTTCAGGCAAACTGACCAGTACCTCGAATACGCTTACCCGCTCAAGGCGCAGACAATCTGCCAGACCTGCCACGTCGGCGCCGATGGCAAAGCGATTCAGCTGGGCCGTCCAGTAGGTCTCGCGATTCGCCGCCTGCCGCTTTCTGCTGTTACCGACTCGCGCATAAACTATTTCACTCTCGACCTATTCTGGGAAAATTTCGGTCTGCTCACCCTTGCAGTGCTTGCCGTGCTGTTTCCCGTCTGGTTGTGGGTGTTGCGCCCGCTCCACCGCCTGTCCGCAGAAAGCCAGCACATACTCGAACAGAGAGATTCTGACGCCGCTGCACTTTCTGAAGGTGAAGGTGTAAGCGAAGAATGGCAGGCGATACAAAAGATTATTGACGATGCAAAATCAAAACGCGAAACCCACGGCGAATAAATCTATTATCCGATGGCTCTATATCTCCGCCACAATCGTATTTGCGATCGTGGTCATCGGCGGGGTTACCCGCCTGACGCGCTCGGGTTTGTCGATCGTTGAATGGAAACCGGTCAGCGGCGTTGTGCCGCCGATCGGCGAAGCACAGTGGCAAACCGAATTTGACAAATACAAACAAACCCCCGAATACCGCCTTGTCAACCGCGGCATGACCCTGAGCGAATTCAAGAATATCTTCTGGTGGGAGTTCATCCACCGCATCTTTGCTCGCCTTGTAGGCGTTGTGTTTCTTTTCCCGTTCTTATGGTTTCTTATCCGTAAGCAAATCCGGGGTGCTTTGGCGGTGCGGCTTAGCATTGTGTTTGCGCTCGGTGCCTTTCAGGGGTTTCTCGGCTGGTATATGGTGAAAAGTGGTCTGGTCAATGACCCGCACGTGAGCCATCTGCGTCTGATGAGTCATCTGATGACGGCAGTACTTATTTATGCCATGATGCTGATGACCGCATGGGGTCTCAAAGACCCCGAACCACCAAATTCGGCGCCGTCGGGTTCGCGCGCAGAGGCACCTCCTGTGCCCCGCGAACCACGGACATCCATGTCCTCTGGTTTGCGCGCAGAGGCACCTCCTGTGCCCCGCGAACCACGGACATCCATGTCCTCTGCGGGTTGGGCTTGGTTCAATGTCGTCTTCGCTTTTGTCATACTCGCCAGCGGGGCGCTCGTCGCAGGTCTCAAGGCCGGCAAAATGTACAATACGTTTCCCCTAATGAACGGGCAGTATTTTCCGCAAGGCATGTGGGGATTCACGCCCGCGTTGAGTAACCTCACCGATAATCCGATTATGGTGCAGTTCATACACCGCAATTTTGCGTATGCTTTCGGCATCGTTCTGTGCATACAACTCTGGCGCGCGAGGCCGGCGCTGACCATTTCGCATCCCCTGTCCTTGCTGGCATTTGCTTATGTGCTGCAGTTTTTCCTTGGCGTCTTCACGCTGCTCAATGCCGTTCCCGTTTCACTGGGCGCCCTGCACCAGGCAAATGCGTTGATATTATTTACCGCGGCGTTGCACCTGCTTGCCAGAACGAGGCAACGTGTCTGACACTCTCCCTTTAGTCTATTCCTGTTCGGGTTGTTCTTCGGCAGCGCAGATGGCCAACTCGCTGGCGCTGCGTCTTGATCGTGAGGGGCTCGCTGAAATGTCTTGTATAGCGGGCGTCGGGGGCGGCGTCAAACCCCTCGTTAAAACGGCAAAAAGTGGCAGGCCCATTATCGCACTCGATGGCTGCGCATTGGCCTGTGTAAAGCACTGCCTCGCCCGGCACAACCTCAGTGCCGACCGTCACTTGATTCTTTCGGAATTCGGCGTCGCTAAGCGCAAGCAGCATCTATTCACCGAGGCAGAAACCGGCGCGGTATACGCTCAGGTCAGAAAACACATCGTGCGCCTGATGCCCGGCTAATTGCGTGGCGATCAAATCGACGATCTTCAAGGCTGATGTCGAAATCAGCGACACCGACCGCGATTACTACGAAAAACATAAGCTCACACTCGCCCGGCATCCTTCAGAAACCGACGAACGGCTGATGGTACGCCTGTTAGTATTCACGATGCATGCACAGGAATACCTCGAATTTGCCGGTGGAATCAGTACTGAAGATACACCCGCACTTTGGAGAAAAAATCTGTCGGGTGAAATTCTCGAGTGGATCGAAATCGGGCATCCCGATGAAAAACGCCTGCGCAAAGCGTGCGGGCGGGCACGGCAGGTATATGTCTACTGTTTCGGTAACGCGCGTTCGCGACCGTGGTGGCAGTCGCTCAGATCTTCCCTCGACCGTTTCGATAACCTGTCTGTGCGGTATTTGAGCGATGAGCAGATCGCCCCTCTATCGCTGATGGCAAAACGCACAATGCAGCTGACTTGTATTGTGCAAGACGGTCAATTTACCCTCTCAGGCAACGATCGCAGTGTGGCCGTGACTCCCGAGCGCTGGCTCGAAAGCCGATCAGGCCAATAACTTCTCCGCTAATTAGGTTTGTTGAGACGGTAAGTTTTGCCGTCCGTTATCAAAAGGCCTTTTTCGATCAGCTGGTGGCAGATGCGGCTCACCGATTCGGGCGTAAGATCGAGCAATGCCGCGATTTGATTTTTCGGGACATCGAGCTCAATCGGTGCTCTATCGGCACCGAGCGATTTCAGGTATGCGTAGATTCTGCCTTCGGCATTTTTGAGCGTTAGGTTTTCAATTTTTTCTTTAAGCCGAGGTATCAACCGCACGCTTTTGTTCACAAAAAAACTATTAATACCCTCGTCCGTGTTAATGAGTTTCCTGAGTCTGTCGTACTCAAAAGCGACAAGACATCCGTCAGCCAGCGAAGCACAAGAGGCCGGATAACTCCCACCACCCAGAAACATGGGCCCACCCGCTATCATCTCCCCCGGACGAAAAATGTGCATGATCGACTCCTTACCCTCATCGCCGATCATAAAAATCTTGAACTGGCCCTCGGCCACTAAAAACGGACCCGCATAGCGGTCGCCCTCGCGAAACACAGCCTCGTTGCGCACAAAACGCCGGTAATGTGCGATTGGGCGTAATTTTTCGGCACTCTCGGGGGTAAGATCACCGAAATCGTGCGACATCATAGGCCGGGGGATGTTGCCGCTACAAGCGCCAGTGCGACAACCAATAAAACTTGACAGACTCTTGACCTGCATCAATGACACCGCTGCGATTATGGTCTATGGATCGCCAAACTTAAGAGGGGGATTAATGAAATCCAAATATTTGAAATTCAACAAACTGGGCCGCAGCCTCGCTGCCGCGCTCATATTGGCTCTGGTGGTGCCGCTCGCAGTAGCCTGCGGCGTGAAAACCGAAAAAGCGATTCTGACACACGCACCGGACGTACCTCCCCAGCTCAACCGCAGCGGCAATGCAAAGGTCATCATTGAGCTCGAAACGAAAGAAATCAAAGGCCGGCTGGCCGACGGCGTTGAGTATACATTTTGGACATTTGGCGGCACCGTACCGGGACCAATGATTCGTGTGCGCGAAGGTGACGATGTCGAATTTACTCTGTCAAATCACCCAACGAGCAAGATGCCACATAATATCGATTTGCACGCAGTCACCGGGCCCGGTGGCGGTGCGGCAGCATCACTCACCTCGCCGGGGCACAGCTCGAAATTTTCTTTTAAGGCGATTAACGCGGGTCTATACGTTTACCACTGCGCAACCGCACCCGTGGGCATGCACATTGCCAACGGCATGTATGGCCTTATTCTCGTTGAACCCAAAGGCGGATTACCCTCTGTGGACAAAGAATTTTACGTGATGCAGTCTGAGTTCTATACCAAAGGCAAGAACGGTCAGGCGGGGCTGCAGCCGTTTGACATGAACAAGGCACTCGATGAAAAACCTGAGTACGTCGTGTTTAACGGTGCCGTTGGTTCCATGACGGGTGAAAAAGCGCTCAAAACCAAAGTCGGCGACAAGGTCCGCTTCTTCATTGGGAATGGCGGCCCGAATCTCGTTTCATCTTTTCACGTGATCGGCGAAATCTTTGACCACGTCTACACCGAAGGCGGCACCGAAAAAAATCAGAAGAATGTGCAGACGACCTTAGTACCCGCAGGTGGTTCAGCGATTGTCGAATTCAAAATGGATGTTCCCGGAAACTACGTTATAGTCGATCATTCGATCTTCCGCACATTCAACAAGGGGGCATTAGGCATTCTCAAGGCTGAGGGCGACGCTAACACGGCAATCTACTCAGGCAAACAGGCAGATACAGTTTATCTCGGTGAAGGCGGTGCGACGCAGACGATGCCTGCCGAAAAAGACAAAAAGATACCTGCAAAGACCAAAGAAGAGCGCATCGCCGAGGGAAAACGTATCTACGGCACCACCTGCCAGGCATGCCATATGAATGAAGGCCAAGGCGTACCCAAGGCTTTCCCGCCGCTCGCCAAGTCTGATTACCTGAACGCCGACAAGGCTCGCGCCATCAAGATTCTGCTCGAAGGCAAATCTGGTG
>JAEUSA010000069.1 GCA_016788945.1 Leptospiraceae bacterium | reverse complement strand
TGAAAAACCTGCCGGGGGCTGATTCGGGAGCCACGGCAGGACTAAATTTTTATGAAGCGCGCCTCAACAATGAATTCTTTTTTTCTGATCGTTTCGAGCAATGCCTTGGGCATTTCGTCGTCGAGCCCGAGAAAGGTGCGGGCTTCGCCGCCTTTTTTGCCGCGGGAGAGTTCCATGCTCGAAATGTTGATATTGTGTTCGCCCAACAGGGTGCCGAGTTTGCCGACCACGCCTGGCGTGTCGTTGTTGAGAATATACAGAAGGTTGCCCTCAGGCCGCAATTTCAGCGGATTACCATTGAGCTCAGTGATAACTCCACCGGTCGCACCGACTGCTGCTTTGAGCGTCAGGCGCTCTTTTTCGTCATAGACGGTGAGCACGAGAATCGAGGGTTCTTTTTCGGTTTTTTCGGCTTTGCGCGAGTTGATGCGCAGCGAGCGTTCTTTCGCCAGCAGGGGTGCGTTGACGAGGTTAACTTCGTCACCCATCGCAATCGTGAGCAGGCCTTTTGTGAGCGCAATTTCCAGCGGGGCGAGGTTGAGTGCGGTGAATTCGCCGCGGTAGCTAATTTCGATATCCTTCAGCGGGTTCTTCATCATCTGGCCGACGAATGAGCCGACTTGTTCGCAGAGGGAAAACCACGGTGCCAGCGCATCCATTGAGGTCGGGTCGATCGTTGGAAAATTCAGCGAGTTGCGTGCGACGCCATTCTTGAAGTAGGCGACCATAGACTCCGCGCTTTCTTTCGCCACCTCGATCTGTGCTTCGTCGGTCGAGGCGCCGAGGTGCGGCGTGAGGATAATGTCGTCGTGTTCATAGAGTTCACTCGTCGCCGGCAGGGGTTCTTCGACGAACACGTCGAGACCTGCTCCGCCGATAATACCGTCTTTGACGCCTTTAACTATCGCCGCTTCATCATAAATGCCGCCGCGCGCGCAGTTGATGAGGCGCACACCGGGTTTCAGCAACGACAGATTTTTTTCGTTCACGAGCCCGCGCGTCGCATCGGTGAGGGGAGTGTGTACCGTAATGAAATCCGACTCTTTAAGAATGGTATCGATCGGTACAAGGTCAATTTCGAGTGAGGTGAGATTTTCTGCGGGTATGTAAGGATCAAAACCCAGCACTTTCATCTGCAGGCCTTTCGCGCGCTTCACGACTTCTTTGCCGATGCGGCCTAAACCGACGACACCAAGAGTTTTACCGGTGAGCTGGCTTCCCTGAAATTTGGTTTTTTCCCATTTTTTCTGTTTCATTGAACCATGCGCCTGCGGCAACTTGCGTGCGAGTGCGAACATCATGGCGATTGCCTGCTCGGCTGTAGAGACCGAGTTGCCGGCAGGCGCATTCATGACGACGATGCCTTTTTGCGAACATACCGGAATGTCGATGTTGTCGACGCCGACACCGGCGCGGATCACGACTTTGAGCTTTGCCGCCTTTTCCACCAGTGCCTTATCAACCTTGCTGGCTGAGCGGATGATGAGTCCTTCAACTTCGGGTATCACCGCTTCGAGCTC
The DNA here is from genome assembly GCA_016788945.1 of Leptospiraceae bacterium. Taxonomy (GTDB): domain Bacteria; phylum Spirochaetota; class Leptospiria; order Turneriellales; family Turneriellaceae; genus Turneriella. Next base: position 4,266 of record JAEUSA010000069.1, on the reverse strand, counting down.
TTCGCGGCTGGTCTTCTTGCGGAAATCGACCTCAAACAGGCCCGAGGCATTGAGAATATCGACGCCGTCCTGGTCAAGGTTGTCAGAGATAAGAATCTTGGGTTTCGCCATAGAGGCTGAACGTATCTGCTCGACGAGGCGTAAATAAAATGGAGACGGTGGGGCAGTCCGCTGCCCGGTGGGTCCCTGTGCCTTATGCAAGCCTTGCCCGAACGAAATGCTGTCCGCGTTGTCGCCTCTTCGGGGCCATGTAACCGGAAAAACTGCGATGCCTGAACAGAAAGTTTTTGATCCTGCTGCGTATAGTTTTCCACGATTTGAGTACGCGCACTATTTTCGCGGCTTATGGCGTGAGCGCGGTGCAAAGGCGATCTACAAGCAGTTTCAGAAGCATCTGCGCCGGCCTATCAGCCGGCGGATTGTCAGCGATTTTTCGCATGCGTCCACGAACATGGAAGTTCAGGGTTCGCGCGGGGCACGAGGCCCCTCTGCGCGCGAAGCCACGAACATGGAAGTTCAGGGTTCGCGTGGGGCACGAGGCCCCTCTGCGCGCGAACCGCATGGTTTTGGCCTTGAAATCGGCGTCGGCGCACGCACGATAGCCCCCGTTTCGCGCACACTGCTTGCGGACGGTTACGAATCGCACGGTCGCGATCGTTCGATTGCACAGGTCTATTTTCGCGCGGCGGCGATACCCTTTGTCGCAGAATCTTTTGATTTTGTTCTCAGCGAACATACGCTGGAGCATATCGGCAATGTTCTGCGCGCACTGCGGGAGTGGATCAGGGTGCTGAAACCGGGAGGCCACCTGATATTGTTCTTACCGCACCAAGAGCGCACCAACGACCGCTTACGCGAGCGCACGACACTTGCTCACCTGATCGACGATGAAAAGCGCGAGGTGCCCGACGATGACACGACGCATGTCGACGAGTGGATTGCCAATGTCACCCGCGCCGGGGGAATTCCGGAGCATTACCGGCATATCGCAAAAGACGAGCTTGCGCGTACCGGTTCGATTCACCACCATGTGTGGATTGCCGCCGACATTAAAGAGGTATTTGAATACCTTGGCCTACGCGTCGTCTATTTGTCAGAACAAGTCGCTGACCGGTCTGACTCGTTCGTCGTTGTTGGCGAAAAGCAATCATAGATGAAGCGTGCGGCCGTAGTCATTGTCACCTACAATAATCCGGCTTTCTTAGGTATTTGCTTGGCCGCATACAAAAATCAATCCTATAAAAATTTTGCTATTTTTATCGCCGACGATGGATCGCGCAGCGAGACAAAAGCCAAAATCGATGCTTACCGAAAAATTCTGCCGCAGCCCATTGTACATTTCTGGCATCCCGACGTGGGTTATCGCAAAGCGCAGATTGTAAACCATGTCTGGCGCTCTCTCGATTCTGCCGAGTTTCCGGTTATCATCAATGTCGATCATGATACCGTGGCGCACCGGCGTTTCGTCGAAGACCATGTGCTGCAGTTCGAAAATTCTGATAATCTGCTCTTTATGGGGCGCCGGGTAAACCTCGGGCCGCAGGTGACGCAGACCTATTGCGAAGAAAATGTCACGGAAAAAAACCAGGGTTTCCCGTGGCATCTGTTTCGCGCGGCACGACAAAACGATGTTGAAGACCCGAATCGCGGCATACGCATCGGACCGGCATGGCTGCGAAAACTGTTGGGACGGGACCGGGTGCCGGACTTGTTAGGGTCGAATTTTTCGATCAGCAATACTCTGCTGAGAAAGATCAACGGCTATAACGAAGAATATAAACACTATTGGGGCGAAGACGGTGACTTATTTGTGCGCGCGCGCAATAGCGGTGCTGAAATACGCGGCTCGCGTGCGATTGCAATCCAACACCATCTATATCACAAGATGCTGCGACCCGATGCGGCTGCGATGGAAAATTATTACAAAGTATTGCTGCCGGGGCGCGATTACAAATTCTGCGCGCAGGGAATCACAGGCAGCAAAGAGAAGGTGCAGGATGTCATGGTTTTCAAAAACAACTAAAGAACCCGATCGCGCCCGCAAGGACATTCACATTTTGATCCGCTGCGGCATCGGTGACACGCTGGCATATCTCGCGCGCCTCGATAGCCTGCTGGCGCTGAATCCGGGTGCACGCATCTATTTCCACGTCGGTGGCTATGGCCGCATTCCCGAAATGATCGCCGAACTGTTATTGCCCGACCGGCGTGTCTATGGTGTCCGCCTGTTATACGGTTATGACCGACAGTCGCCGCGGCTGGAAAAAAAGGTACTGAATAAAATTCGCGCCATGACTTATCCGGGTGATATCGTCGAAAGCTGGACTCCCGACGAATTTCCGCTGCGCTACCCAATGCAGCATCCGTTTATGCCAGAACTGTTCAGCGAAGACCATCAGGCGGCGGATGAATTTCTGCGGAAAAACCGGCTTTCACCCGGCGAAGCGCTCGGTATTCACCCGATCACGACGCGCGGCAATGCAGGGGCATTCGATGAGAAACGCTATTGGCCGCAGGAGAAATGGCATGCGTTGGTCGAGCATCTGCTAAAGCGCGGCGAACGGCTGATCTTGTTCGGGGCCGATGGCGAAGAATATGGCATGAAGGTCGACGGGGAAAAAATTGTATCGGCGCAGGGGTTACCTCTCAGGCAGACAATGGCTTTGCTGATGCGTGTCAAAGGCCTCATCGGCACCAATTCGTGGTGCTGGGAGGTCACCGGCTATGCAGGCAAACCGATTATTTCGCTGTGGTTTACGTTTCCGCAGAATATTCGCCTCTACACACCGCTGCAAAAGGAGCATCTGCAGTTTTTTACCGAGCGCACAACAGAACTTTCCGAAGTTGTCAGCGCCTATGAACGCCTGATGGGAAAAACTGCATAAAACACTCGCGGGTGCGCAGTGCCGAAGAGGCCTCGTCAGGGCTGCGTGTTGGCTCGATCGTATGCGCGCTCGACGCGCGCGACGCGAACAAAAAAATCTGCATACCATTGCTCTCGTCCCTGTGCACGCGCCAGCGTGTGTTCGGCCTGGCTTTTCCATTGTGCAATCGAAGCTTCGTCGCGCCAGTAAGACACGGTAATGCCGAGACCATTGGCAGCACGAACGCTTTCCACGCCGAGAAAACCATCGATCGTGCGGGCTAACTCGACCATACGCTCAGCGGTTTCAGCATAACCTTCGAGATGTTCCGCATGTTGATTGGTAAAGATTACTGCATAATAAGGCGGGTCAGGTGTGTGGGCGATACCTGGATAAGCCATAACTTAGCCTAACACATGAGCAAACTTTGCCGCGTGGTTTCTCAAATACGCGGGAAAAGTTTCGTCTAAGGGTACAATCTTATGCATACTTTTGTTGTCGGGAAAAATGCTCTTACCCTCGCGAATGCGCCGGCGCATCGCTTCACGATTCTTCGTCTCATCGGTATTCGCTTCTGAGTGTTCGTAGGATTCAATTTTGAGAACGATGCGCTCCACGTCACCGATCGAAGTGAAATGCCAGCCTGCGTCGCGCATCACCTGCACCTGAGGCTCGGGCATGTCGTGCAGCAGCCGCATTTTTTTTATCGATCGGTTGATTTTGTTGAATGTGGCAAAGTCAGTCATAACCGAACCGCGCCACCAACCAAGGCCATCGCGGTTGTACTGCGCAATGCATTCGGCGCCATGCGTGTCGTAATCGAGGCAGATATTATTGAGATAGTAGGCGTAGAGGCGTTGTTCGAAGACATGTATACCTGGTTTGCCGGCTGCCGCGCGCACTGCATCTGCCCTCGGTATTTCGTCGACATCGGAAAAAATGAAAGTATCGCCAGCCCGGGCGTCGCCGAGCGCACGCGCGACCTGACCTTTCTGAAAATCGCTGACATCCCATGCATTGGGTCTGCGCCATTTATAGAAAAAACCCGGTAACTCATCGACGACGACGTGGCGAATTTTCGGCAGAAATGCGGCGAAGCGTTCGCGGTGTTTCTCAAATACGAGTTCTTTGGGTTTTTTCTGGAATGTATGCCGCGCTTCGGCGAGAACGAATACATCGACGACATCGACAAGTTCATGGAGGCGAATGTCGAGCAGTTCGAGTTCATTGAAGAACGGGAACATGTCATAGACAAAGGGTTTGTCCCTGCGCTCCGTCATGATGCAAGCTCCAGGTATACGTCGCGCGTGAGTTTGGCGGCCTCACCCCAGCTGAAGTGGTGCGCGCGTTTCAGACCTTTTGCACGGAATTCTTTGCGCACAAGTTCGCTGCCTGCCATCGT
>JAEUSA010000067.1 GCA_016788945.1 Leptospiraceae bacterium | reverse complement strand
CGCCGGTACTCCATAATCAGAATGGCCGCCATCAGCCCGAAAATAATGAACTGTATGAGATATAACGTCGCCAGCCCTGCGGGTTGAGTAAAATAATTGATTAGGGATTGCATCGAAAACGGAGGCACCGATTCGGGAAATTATCTGACTGCGTAAACTCTAATCGGCAGAAGGGGCTGCGCGGCAGGTCGTAATAGCTTGTCGGATTTTAGGATACCGGTCAAATAACGCCCTTTGCGCGTGCAGAATGCAGGCTTCTTAGACGTTTTGCGTACGATTTTCGGTAGAAAATCGTAGCGCATTTTGCTCGCGCGCGTTTTTCGCGACCTGTCGCGCAGTCCCAGAATGCAATTGCAGTGCCTCAGCGGGGCGTTCAAATTCGCGCACTAACAAATAATCGAGACCAATCGTGCCATCGGCGAACAGGTTGATAGACCGGCTGCTCGTCGTATCAAAATTCCAGTAAGTCACTTCCATGCCATTGATGTTATACACCGGATTACCACGGTAATAACTCGCAGGCGTGTGCCGAAGCAAAACGGGAAACTCGCGGCGATCGCCGAATAGCCTGCGCAGCACCGCGCGTTTAAGGCCGAGCGCTGCGAGTTGTTGCAGAAATTCATCCACCTGATGCGCATTGTGCTCATTGACAACGCAGCTTACCTTCACAGGAATTTTTGCCGCGACAAGAATGCCTGCCAAATCAGGCACTTTGCTGCTACCCATCATATGCGCGTAAGTCTGTTTGTCGAACGTCGGCAGCGAAATGCAGGCGCGGTCATACATGTTGAATACACGCATTTTTCTGAGCGACAGCGCGCCGTTGGTGTGGATTGATAAACGAATACCCGGCATGTCGCGTCGGGCGAGTGCAATCAATTCTTCTTCATAGGCATAGAGGTGCGGGTCTGTAGTCGTACCCGTGAACACAACCTCACCGATTTCGCGGTCATTTACTTCGCGTACAAAACTTTGCCAGTTACGCGGGGGGAAAATGTCGAGGTTGTACGCGTTGGCAGAGTCAGGCACCTGCTTGCCAATGCAGAACGGGCAAAAGCGGTTGCATGGCCCGGCAAAAAGTATGTTGGCAAAGTCATAGCGGGGCATGGGCATAGTCCGGTAGATTTCGTCTTATCAGGTAATCTTGTACCGATGGCGCAAAAAACAGGGCAATGCTGCCGTTGAAATGTTTTGCCCCGAGCTCCGTGAGGCTGAGCGAGCGTTTGTCACGACCTTCGAGTTCGGCGCCGTTCTCCGATTCGGTGTAGTGCATGAGGCCCTGTTGAAGCAGGTAATCGACCGCCGCAGGATACGCCGATTCGAGATCTATCGCGAACTTTTCCCTGAATGCGCTGAGATTGATTTCGCCAAAATAAAAGCTCACGGCGATCATTTTTGCCATCATATGCGCACTGCTCAGATGGTAGAGATCTTGTATGGGTAAAATTCCCTTTTCGATGTCGCGCAGGTAGGGTGACAAGTTCTTGCCGACTGCCCCCGAGTTGTATGAAATCGTCGAATGCGTAAAACTCTGCGCACCGAGGCCGAGACCGAGATAAGGCATGCCTTGAATCACGCGGCGTGTCAGGTATGCACTGGTGCCGGTCGGCGCAGGGTGCGACGTCGTGTCGCGCGCCGAGCCTTGCCCTCCGTGGCAATCGGTGTCATTCGCCACGCGTGTGTACGTATTTTTGCCGGGGTTTGCCCGGTAGCCTGCCGCGGCCAATTTCTCTTTTGCCACACGCGCGTGTTCACGCGCGTGTGTTAAGGTGACGCGTTCAGCCTGGTGAGAAATCCGCGTCAGCTTGTAGCGCATGCGGTAGAGTGTAATATATTCGGGTTCAAGCGCAATCGCGTGAGCGAGCGTTGCAGCCCACGATTCGGCACTCTGATCGGCGAAACCGTACATCAGATCTATGTTGAACTTCGTGAATCCGGCGCGGCGAATATTTTCTGTTGCCCGGTAGTGATGTTCAAGGCCGTTTTCTTCGCGACCAAGCGTTTTAAGCAGGTCGGGCTGCGTCACCTGCACGCCCATACTGATGCGGTCGATACCCATAGCCTTGTACGCGCGTATCTTGTCGGGTTCGAGCGAGGCAATTTTGGGAGTCGTCTCAATACTCACCGAAAAATCAGCAGAAATAGCGAAGTTGTCGGTGACGTTCTGCAGATGCCGGGCGATAAGATCTGCCGCCGGAAAAGATGGCGTGCCGCCACCAATATCCAGACCGTACAGCCGTCGAGGTCCGAGTAATTCACGGTAGAGTAACAGTTCACGGTCGAGCGCAGCCATGTATTCTTCGGTGGCGTCGAGTTCACGACGCCCGACGACCGTATATTCGCAGAAAAAGCAACGCGTTTCGCAGAACGGTATATGGGAATACAGACACAACTCATCGATGCCTTCAAAAGCGGATTCTACCGTCGCTCTGTGGGCCTCGCGCGCTATTCGATACGGCCAGAATGTTTCGCGGTGCGCAATCGGGTAAGCAGTGTTGGAGATGTGATGGTTCTGTTCGCCGGCGGCAAAAACGTCCGCCGGGTCGAATGTCTGGCAATCGGCCGGCGAGGGAGGTGCACAACCAAGACGGGTGATCATCAGCCTGTTTTTCGTCCACCGGCGATATTCACCGCCTTGAGGCCGTGCGAACGCAAAATGCGCAGCGCGAGATGCCCGCGCCTACCGGTCGCACTCAGCGTCGCGATGTGTCGCGCGCCGGAAATTTTGAATTTGTTGGTGAGCTCTACGATCTGCGAGCGCAGTTTTTCGAGGGGTACATGTAAATCGTGAAAACCTGCGTGCGCGGCCTCTGCGGATACGTCGAGAACGAAAAACTTGCCGCGTTTAGCCCTGATCTCATCGTAGGTTACCGTTGCCGTCAATTCAGCCGATTTCTGTAATGCCACCGTCGCCGCAATATTGACGGCGTCGCGAGCCGTGCCAAATGCCGGTGTATAGGCGAGGTCGAGCATCGCGAGTTCATTGAGTGTGAGCCCGCCGGCCAAAGCGGCGGCAAAAGTGTCGAGGCGTGACTTGATATTGCGACCCGCTGCTTCAAGGCTCTTGACGCGCAGGGTTTTTTTATCGTACCAGAGTTTTACAGAAAGTTCGGCCGACCCCGGAACATACGCTTCGATGTCGCGTGCGTGCACGAAGACACTGTCGCCGCGCGACCCCTGTGGTTTTTTACCGACGCGTCCAACTTCGAGCGATGGCAAGCGAATGATCTGCGAGCCCGAAATGTACGCGAGGCGTGCTTTGCCGCCCGCGGCATTTTCGCCCGCCACCTGCGCGGTCTTATCCGATACAGCTGCCTGAGGAATCCAATGGTGTTCTTTGCCGTCTTTTACGGCGACGCAGATGCTGCAGGCATAAATATCTTTGACACTCGTACGGCAGGCTTCGTCAATAAGGATCGCCCCCTCTGACGATAATTTGACGCCGGTTTTTTTGAGCAGTTCTGTACGCGGTTTTACACCGATGGCTGACACGACGAAATCGGTCTCGATACGCACGCCGTCGACCTTGACTGCAGTGATGGTGTCACCGGCCGTCTCGAAACTCATATCCTTAAAGCCGGCAATGATGCGCGCCTTGTGTACCTCATGCGCGGTCACCAGAGCAGAAATTTCCGCTGAATAATCTGGCAATATCTGCCGCTTTTTCTCAATCAATGTTACTTCGGCGCCAGCGCGCACCAAACCGTCAAATGCCTCGGCCCCCATCGAACCGCCGCCGAGCACTACAAAGCGTTTTTTACCGGCGACGAGCGCCGCTTTGATTGCCGCGAGGTCATCGAGCGTACGGAAATAACTGAAATTCGCTGCCGGTTTGATGCCGATCGGTGCGATCGAAGCCGCGCCGGTAGCCATTACGAGAGCATCGTACGCGATATCTTCACTGGTGCCGGCGGTTTCGATGGTGATGATATTCTTTTTGGCGTTGATCGCCTTCACTTCAGTGCGCGTACGCACATCGATCGCATAGACATTGCGAAAAAAATCCTCGCGCTCGCGGTTGAGATCTTCAATATTGCGCACTTCGCCACTCAAATGCAGTGACAGACCTGCCATGGAGTAACTGACACGCGTATTGCGTTCGAGTAAAATAATACGTGCGTGTTCATCGATTTCGCGCGCCCGCGCGGCAGCCGTTGCCCCTCCTAAAGCGGCACCGGCTATAATGATGGTCTTTTGTTTTCGTACGGATTTACTTCTTTGCTGAGACATATCACAGTAGCTTGCAGAGGCCGGCATTTGTAAAGCAAATCCGCCGATAGGTGCAACAACTGACGCTTTTTTGCAGTGATTGTGAGAAAAAAACGGCATTTTCTGGTATTTAATACATAGAGGGACCAATGATGCTCTCTAAGGAAGGAAAAATGCAGGAAATTGAAGACGTAACAGCGGGTGAGGTTAAAAAACGGCCCGCTACGCAATGGAACTGGGTACAGCTCTCGGGCCGTATCTGTTCGGAAATCGAAAAGAAAACCGTGCGCGAGCAGACGGTGGTTTCATTCAGCCTGATGTTTGAAACAACGCGCAAGACTGACAA
>JAEUSA010000030.1 GCA_016788945.1 Leptospiraceae bacterium | reverse complement strand
TGCCGGTAGCCTGACCTCAGCGACGCTGCGTGCAATCGGTAGCATATCGTTCATCACTTTCTGCGCACCGTATGCGTCGAGCGGTTCGATCGCCTTGCCCCACGCGAGGCGGGGTATGTGACCGATGTCGACGCGCGCAATATCGGGCGTGCGGTGCGCGATCGCGGCGGAGGTCAGCTTCGGCAGCAGGCCGTCGAATGGCACGCGCTCGGCGACAATCTTGACGTGCGGGGTTTGTTTTTGGTAGTCGGCAAGGATTTCGTTGAAGACGCGCGTTTCGTCGTTGTTGTACGAATGCCAGATAGTCACTGTGCGATGGTTTGTTTGGGTCGAGGGTTTGCTGCAATGGTTGCCTATTACCATCGTGGCTAAGGAAATCCATAACAGCGGTCTCATTCTTTCACCCCGCCCTGCGTCAGGCCGCTGATAATATAGCGCTGCAGAAACAGAAAGAGGAGCAGTACGGGCAGCACCGATATTGCCGACGCGGCCATCATCTTTTCCCATGCGATCGAGTACTGTCCCTTGAAGAGTGAGATACCCACGGGCAGCGTGATCCACGAGCTGTCGGGTGTGTTGACGATCAACTGCCACAGGAAGTTCGACCACTGGCCGAGAAACGTGAGCAACACGAGCGTGAGCAGAACGGGTGACACGAGTGGCACTACCACCAGGCGCATCGTCTGCCAATCGGTCGCACCGTCGACTTCGGCGGCTTCAAAGAGTGAACGCGGTATGCGTTCTACCGCCTGGCGCAGCAGAAAAATGCCGAACACATTCGCCGTGTGCGGAATCACCAGCGCCTGCCAGGTGTTCATCCAGCCGAATTCGGCGATCAGTGCAAACTGCGGCACCATGAAGATCATACCGGGCACCATCATCGACGCCATCAGCAGGCCATAAACGAGTTCCTTGCCGGGAAACGTCTTGCGTGCGAATGCGTACGCCGACATGAAGCAGATGGTCGTCGAAATGAGCGCAGTCGAGCCCGCCACGGTCACGCTGTTCACAAAGAAGCGAAAGAATGGAAAATCAGGGTCGCCTAAAATCGCGCTGAAGTTTTTAAAGGTGTAGAGCTCGGCGAAGCCCGTGCGGGGGATTACCTGCGTGCTGAGCCCCATGCCCTCTTTTTTGAGTGCGGTCACGAACATCCAGAACAGCGGCAGCAAGGCAAAAGCGGCGAGTGCAGCTATGGAAATCCAGAGCAATATGGGCTTAATACGCCTCATGCCGAACGCTCCCGCAGAAACCGCCAGTTGAGGTAAGAGACAATGAGCGCGAAGATCAGCAGAAAGTACGACATTGCCGCCGCCGAACCATAGTTCATCTCGGTGAAGCGCGTATAAAGAAGGTAACCCGACACGCGGGTTGCGCCGACGGTCTCGCCGGCAAACAAGGTCACGGGATTTCCCTCGGTCATGATAAAGAACTCCGTGAAGGCATTCAGGCAACCAAGAATGCCGGTAATGGTAAGGAACAGGATCACGGGTTTCACCAGCGGCACCCTGATGTAGCGGAATTTCTGCCACCAGGTGAGGCCGTCGAGATCGGCGGCTTCAAAAATATTCGGCGAGATATTTTTGAGCGCGGTCATGAACAGCACCATGCCAAAGCCACAGCCCTTGAGTACCATCGCGATGGCGACAGCTGCCAGTGCGGTGTGCGCATCGCCGAGAAAGCCCTTCGCGTGAAAGTATTCAATGCCGACTTTCATGAATGCGCTGTCGATAAGGCCGTCGGGGCTGTAGATCAGCTTCCAGACCAGGCCGATCACCAGCATGTCGAGAATGTTCGGCAAAAAGAGCGCCGAACGAAAGAAGCGGCTACCGGGCAGATTTTCACTGAGCAGCGTCGCCAGTAATAAAGAAAGAAAGATACCGAGCGGTATGGTCAGCAGCATATAGAGAAAGGTCGCGATGAGCGACCACCAGAAATCCGCGCGCGTCAAAAGCTCGCGGTAGTTCTGCAGGCCCACCCAGCGCATGTCTGAAAAAACTTCGTACAGGTTGGTCTGCCAGGTAACTTTCTTGAGGCTGATAATGAACGAGTAGGCCATTGGGTATGCGAGAAAAACCGCGAACACCGCGAGGAACGGGGTGAGCCAGAGGTAGGGGAGAAATTTCTTCAAATCAACCTCTGCCCATTACCGTCAAAAAAATGGATGTGCTCGGGTTCGGCATAGACGCCCAGCGTTTCACCCGGTTTCACCACCGGTTCGAGCAAAGTGTCGTCGCGCATGACGAACGACGCTTCGCCGCTCTTGAGATAGAGAAACACTTCGGGAGCTGCCGGCTCGACGACTTCGACCTGCGCGTGTATCGAAGGTTTAGCAGTGTTCGCGCGGGAGATCTTGAGGTGCTCTGCGCGAATGCCGGCCGTCAGAGTGGGAGCTCCCACAAAATTCTTCAGCAACGGTTGTGCGAGCGGGTGCGAAGCCGCGAGCGATAACGAGAAGGCGTCATTCTTCACCGTGACCTGGTCGTTCTCGCGCGAGACCGTGAGCTCGAAAAAGTTCATCGGCGGGCTGCCGATGAATCCTGCGGTGAACAGATTATCGGGTTTGTTGTAGACATCGATCGGTCGCCCGACCTGCTGAATTTTGCCCTGATTGATGACGACGATGCGGTCGCCCAAGGTCATCGCCTCGAGCTGGTCGTGCGTGACGTAGATCATGGTTGAGGCAAGCTGCCGGTGCAGGCGCTTGATTTCGACGCGCATGCCGGTGCGAAGTTTCGGGTCGAGATTTGAAAGCGGTTCGTCGAACAGAAAAACTTTTGGCCGGCGCACGATCGCGCGGCCAAGGGCTACGCGCTGGCGCTGCCCGCCCGAGAGTTCGCGCGGCTTGCGGTCCATATATTGCTCGAGACCCAAAACTTTTGTCGCCGCCTGCGTGCGTGCCTCGATCTCGGCGGCAGGGGTTTTGCGCAGCCGTAATCCCAAACTCAGATTTTCGCGCACCGACATGTGCGGGTAGAGCGCATAGTCTTGGAACACCATCGCGATGTCGCGGTCGCGCGGAGTGACATCGTTCACAACCGTCTCGCCGATCTTGATCGTGCCCCGGCTCACCGACTCGAGGCCCGCGACCATGCGCATCGTCGTCGACTTGCCGCAGCCCGAAGGCCCGACAAAGATGACGAACTCGCCGTCGGCGATGTCGAGGTTGAAGTTCTCGACGCCGACATAACCGTTCGGGTAAATTTTCCAGACTTGGT
>JAEUSA010000424.1 GCA_016788945.1 Leptospiraceae bacterium | reverse complement strand
GGTGCCTGGGGCACGCTTGCTATCGGCTTTTTCGCGAACCCTAATTACGGCGGCGGGCCGGCGGGGTTATTCTACGGCGGCGGCGCAGCGCAGTTAGGCGCCCAAGCCCTCGGCGCGGGTGCCGCCTTTGCTTGGGGATTTCCCGTTTCATTACTGGTGTTTTATCTGATGAAATGGATACCGTTTATCGGACTCCGGGTTCCCGAGTCTGAAGAGATCGAAGGTCTCGACATCATCGAACACGGCATCGAGGCATACCCCGAAGAGACATGACTATTTGCGGTTTGACCGCAAATAGTCAAAAAATTCGGCGAGCGGCATCGGCCTCGCAATCAGATAACCTTGCACAAGGTCGCAGCCCTGCATACGCAGAAAATCCCGCTCTGCCGCATCTTCGACGCCTTCGGCGATCGTGCGCAGTTTCAGGTTTTGCGCCAGATTGATAATCGCCCGGACAATTGCCGCGCCTTCGCCGCGTTTGATATCCGCCACAAATGACCTGTCAATTTTAAGATGATGGATTTTCAGGCGACGCAGATAACTGAGCGAAGAATAACCAGTGCCGAAATCGTCGATCGCAAAAATCACCCCTCTGCGCGAGAGCCGGTCAATCGTCTCGGCGACCTGTTCGGTATCGTGCATCAGTATACTTTCTGTGACTTCGAGTTCGAGGCGACCCGGCGTTATGTGGTTTTCGGTCAGCACCTGCTCGACGAGCGCGGCAAAACGCGGATTCTGCATCTGTATCGCGCTGGCATTGACCGAAATACGCAGATCTCTGAATCCGGCGGCGTCGAATTCAGCAAACCGCCGCCCGACTTCACGCAGCACCCATTCGCCGATTGCGTCGATCTGCCGCGAATCTTCGGCAATCGCAATAAACTCCGCAGGCCCCAACAGGCCGCGCTGTGGGTGCTGCCAGCGAATCAGCGCCTCGCAGGCTTCAATATACCCCGTCAGCATACTGCGCTGCGGCTGGTAGTGGATTAGAAACTGATTTTTTCCGATCGCCTCGCGCAATGCCGCCTCGGTTTCGAGCCTGCGGTGTGTTACTTCATTGAGTTCTTCGGAGAAAAACTGGAACTGATTTCTGCCCCGCGTTTTGGCGTGGTACATGGCGAGGTCAGCGCTACGCATCAGCGCCTCGGAAGTTTCTCCGTCGCGCGGGTACAGGGCAATGCCGATGCTCACGGACACGGCGGCGTGTGCTTCGGTCTCGGCGAACGGTTGCGACAGAGCGTCGCAGACGCTCTGCGCCACTTCGGCGGCCTCTTCAGGCTGCGTCAGGTCGCCCAAAAGAATTACAAATTCATCGCCACCGAGGCGTGAAACGGTATCAACGGGTTTGACCTGCCGTAGAAGACGTTCGGCAACCTGGCGCAGAAATTTATCTCCATGCTGGTGACCAAGCGAATCATTGATCTTTTTGAAGTGGTCGAGATCGAGAAAAAGCAACGCGAAACTTGTCGCGTGCGCTTTGGCCAATACGATGGTCTGTGACAGCCGGTCGGCGAATAATGCCCGATTGGGCAGTGACGTCAGCGCGTCGTGTTGCCCCAAAAAACGGATCTGTTCTTCGGCGCGCTTGCGTTCGGTAACATCACGCGCGACGACCATCGTCGAGAGAACACCGCCGAATGTCGTCGCCGCCGCAGTGACTTCGACGTCGACGCGCGTGCCATCGAGCCGTATAAACTGTTCTTCGAGCGGCGGAACTGTGCCCGAAGGTGTGTTCACCTGCTGCATGCGCGCTAGCACGAGACTGCGGTATTCGGGAGCGACGAACTCCAGCGCATTGCGGCCGATCAGTTGTTGCGTTTCGCGCGCACCAAGCAGCTTGAGCGCCGAGGTGTTGGCAAATACAATGAAACCTGATTGGTGCACGACAATGGCATCGGCCGACGACTCGACAAGAACGCGGTAGCGCTGTTCGCTTTCGCGCAAGGCATGTTCGATCTGCCTACGCATCGTGATGTCGTGCACCGTACCGATCAGCCGAACCGTCTTACCTTTTTCCGCGACCGCAGACCCCTGAGATCTCACCCAGATCGCGCGGCCCTGCGCCGTATGCATACCGAATTCGGTATCCCAACCGATACCTTCGTTGATCGCGCGCCCGACGCGCAATACGTGCGCTTCGCGTTCGTCGCCATCGATAAATTTCAAAGCCTCTTCAACCGTAAGTTTCGCCGTCGCCGGCAAGCCCACGATGCGCAATGCTTCGGGCGAAAAGTACATATGGCTTTTACCGAGTTCCAGCTCCCAACCGCCGATCTGTGCGATGGCGCTGACGCTCTCGAGGTGGTCGGTGGCCTTTTTCAGCTCCCGCAACGATTGCCGGCGCTCTTGTATGTAGGTCGCGAGTGCCATGCCCGTCGTCGAAATCGTCATCATGAACAACCAGATTGGGGTGAGCGGCAATGCGTGCTGATCGCGAAAAAAATAACCGCGGCGCGTGAGTACGCCAAGGAGAATCTGCACAATCACCATCGCAATGACGAGCGAAGTGGCATGCCTGCCGAATCGTACTGCAGACCATGTGATAAATAAGAACAATAGAAAAGCGTGCGCGTGCGGCGCAATCCATTCGGCGAATAACCCGGTGAACACCATCTGACCGGCAAGAAATGAAAGCAGAAATCCCAATGCTGCTTCGATCCATTGACCGCGCCGGTGCCAGTCGCTGGGCACGCTGCGCCAGATCAGCAATAACGGCGTCAGCACAACGACGCCGAGTGAATCCCCCATCCACCAGAAACGGAAGTTTTCTGCAAAGCCGCGCTGGTCGTGAGTGAGCAACAGGCACAGCGCACCGATCAGCGCGCTTGGCAGGGGCGCGAGAAATCCCCCATAGACCAGCAGGCGAAAATAATCTTGAGCACGAGATAGAGCAATGTCGATGCTGCGCAGCCGCAACAGAAACCACGCGCCGAGAGCAGCCTGCAAC
>JAEUSA010000388.1 GCA_016788945.1 Leptospiraceae bacterium | reverse complement strand
AGAGCGACCTCACCAAAAACAAAAGGCCTAACCTCGCCGCGCGCGTCGATGCGGGCACGCTATTGATAAAACTCGCCGACAAGGGCGTGCGCGCCGATGCGCAGAAAATGTCAGTTTGGAAGGCGGCACTGCTCGAACGCGAGAAAGCCCGCGAGAGTGAAATACAGAAACAGGCCGCAGATAAAATGCAGCTCATCAACCCGGTGGATTTTTTTCTCAAATCGGCTGATACACTCGCTAAGAAGACAATCCTCGTTGCGGATGGCGGCGACTTTGTAGCGACCGGTGCCTACATTCTGAAACCTGGTGGGCCGCTGACTTGGCTCGACCCCGGTGTATTCGGTACTCTTGGCGTCGGTGCGGGCTTTGCGCTCGGCGCCAAAGTGGCGCGCCCCGACCACGATGTCGTGATTCTCTATGGCGATGGTTCGGCGGGTTACAGTATCATGGAATTCGATACGTTTGCCCGCCACAAGCTGCCCGTCGGCGCAATCATCGGCAACGACGCCTGTTGGATGCAGATCTACCGCGATCAGAAAGTGTTTTTGAACGACGACGTTGCCTGCATGCTCGACTATTCTCACTATGATGAAATTGCGAAGACCTTCGGTGGTGCCGGCAGCACAATTTCGAAGCCAGCGCAGATTAACACCGGTATGAAGGCGCTCAAACAGAGCCTCGCAAAGAAGAAACCTTATATTTTGAACGTACTCATCGGCCGCAGCGAATTCAGAAAAGGTTCTATTTCTATGTAATTTGCCATAAGGTTGGAGGTGAGACTTCCAGACTCATGGCAAACCCAAAGTAGGAGGCAAAAATGACAATTAAACCTGACCCGAAATCCATACCTCGACCCTGGCTGAAACACTATGACGCGCACGTACCCGAAACGCTCGAGTACCCGACGCAGAGCCTGCCTGAGCTCTTTCGCGCCAGCACCGCAAAGCACGCGCACCGCAAAGCGGTAAAGTTTCTCGGCAAGTCGCTGAGCTACGCACAAATAGAGAAATCCGCCAATGCGTTTGCTGCTTACCTCGCGAAAAAGGGCATCGGCAAAGGCGACCGCGTACTGTTGATGCTACCCAACAGCCCGCACTTTATCATTGCCTACTATGCGATTCTGAAGCGCGGTGCGATCGTGGTGCCGGCGAGCCCATTAGATACAGCGAGTGAGGCTGAGTACAAATTCCGCAACTCAGGCGCGAAGATCATTATCTTTCTCGATCTGCTCTATGACAAGCTGATGGATCTTCTGCGTGCCGACCCCAACATTCCGGCTATTGTCGCCGACGTCAGCGACTACCTGCCCTGGCCCAAAAATTTTCTCTTCAGATTGAAAAAGAAATCTCTCGGAAAACCGCTACCGGATTTCCAACGGGCTGCGACTATTACCTATGCCTCGGTCTTGAAGCAGTTTCATCACGCGCCTGCTGTACCGACGGCACCGCTAAAAGGCGAAGATACGGCGGTCATCATTTACACTGGCGGCACGACCGGTGTCTCAAAAGGCGTGGTACTTTCGCATTATGCGATGGGCGTCAATATGACACAGGCAAAGACCTGGGGGCAAATTACGCCAGAAGATATCGGTCTCTGCGTACTGCCATTCTTCCATGGTTTTGGCATGAGCGTGGGCCTGAACCTGAGCCTGAGCTCGGGCGGTAAAATGGTGCTGATGCCACGTTGGGATGAAGCGCAGGCCATCAAACATTTTGAAAAAGATGGTATCACGGTTTTTGCCGGTGTCCCCACCATGTACAACGCAATACTCAATCACAAGAATTTTGCCAAAATGAAAAATGCGAAGCTGCGCGGATGTTTTGTTGGTGCGGCGCCGGTTCCCGAGGCGCTGAAAATTACCTTCAAAGAAAAAACCGGCGGCACACTGATCGAGGGTTATGGCCTCACCGAGTCGGTAACCGCAAAATGCGCAAATCCATATTTCGGCCAAAAGAAAGAAAAGTCTATCGGCATTCCCTGGCCCGACACACTCATGGCAATCATCGATGAAAATTCCGGTGAAATTTTGCCAGCCGGCAAAGAGGGTGAAATCATCTTGCGCAGCCCCGACCTGATGACAGGCTATTGGCAGAATCCCGAAGCGACAGCCGCTACGATTAGAGACGGCTGGCTCTATACCGGCGACATCGGTAAAATGGACGACGATGGCTACTTTTCGATCGTCGACCGCAAGAAAGACCTCATCATCACGGGCGGTTACAACGTGTATCCGGCAGAGGTAGAGGACGTGCTTTACAAACATCCCGCCGTGCTCGAAGCCTGTGTGGTCGGCATCAAAGACGATCACCTTGGCGAAGTTGGTCGCGCCTTTGTAGCGCTGAAACCGGGCACGCAGGTAACGGCCGATGATCTGAAAGCATTTCTGACCGATCAGCTCATCAAATACAAAATTCCCCGCGAGTTTGTGTTTCGCGATTCATTGCCGAAAAGCCCGATCGGGAAAATATTAAGGAAGGAATTGCGGGAGAAATAGCTGGAACATTAAGGAAGTTACTGCCCGCGCTGCGAAATCACAGTCAAAGTGAAGGGGTTGATAGAGATGTATTTCGAGGATTAACCTTCAGACCACGGTAACTGAAATAATCTTATCGTCCTTGCGTATCGCATTGACAACATCCATGTCGTGCGTACGTCCGAAAACTGTGTGAACGCCGTCGAGATGCGGTTGTGGTTTATGGCAAATGAAAAACTGACTGCCGCCCGTATCTTTGCCGGCATGCGCCATCGAAAGACTACCCGCCAAGTGCTTATTCTCGTTGATTTCGCATTTGATTTTATATCCGGGACCGCCCGTGCCCGGAATACCGGATGCACCATCGCGTGAATTGGGGCAGCCTCCCTGTACCATGAAATTGGCGATTACGCGATGGAATGCGAGCCCGTCGTAGAATTTCTCGTTCGCGAGTTTGATGAAGTTGGCGACCGTCGCCGGGGCTTCTTTATCGTAAAGCTCAAAGGTCATTTTTCCCTTGCTGGTTTCGATCACGATTTCTGCCATGAGTTAAAGCCTGACTTTGAGTCGGCGCGGCAAGGACTTCAACGTTCACCGGCACCAATGCAATTGGTTTCAAGCGCCGCGCAAATATACTTCGGGCTGATCCAGCCACTGTGCCCCTTGTAGTCTGCGTAAATCCAGCCGCCCTGACACTTCTCGACGCTTACTGACGCACCTTCGCCTGGCCCGGTGGGATACCGGCTGCTTACCCGGGCGTCAAAATCAGGTGCGTCACGGAATTTTATCGAGCTGCTATCCTGCATGCCAGTAACCACGAATGAACTGTAAACCCAGCCTGTCCCATGAATTTTCTTCGAGCCGCTGGTTATTCCTTCGATCTCAACCATGTTTCCTTTTTGGGCCACCACACGGACGTTGTAATAATCAAACTCTTCGAGCTTCGGCAAAGTCTGAATGACACGGCCGCCGGGAGATTCGTAGAGATCCACAGGTAATGCAGTAATGCCGGCAGGTACATCACAAACTATCCGCGGCTGCGGCTTTTCTTCGGGAATTCCCTGAACTTCGGAAACAACCTGCGGCAACGATATCTCTGCAATCGCCGTATCGCGGTCCCGTGTACCTCGGTAGACTGAGAGAATCCGAAATTTAAATTCTGCCCCCTGCAAAGGGTGCGGTAAACGCACCACTTGGGCAGCGGCGCTGTCTTGGAGCGTAACTTTGACTTCATTGCCACCGGCGCTAACACCTAATTCGCGCACGCGGTTGTTGGTAGCCCAATATTTTTGCACACCGAAACCGTTGATGATGGTAAATTGGCTGAGCTGCAGCGGCTGGTTCAGCTTGATGGTGAGCCACTCGCCGATACCATCGCCTTTGGCGCCCTCGACCCAGCTGGTTTCTTTCTTTCCGTCGATGGCCTGGTAAGCCGAATAGGTATAATTCATGCTGGGCGGCAGGGTACTGCTGGCGCTAATTGCGGTAATCGTCGTTTGCGCAGAAGCGCGTGCTTTGCAATGGAGCATTAAGGCGGCGAGAAAAATCAGGCAGTACTTAGGTGGGGCAAACGGTAGACGCATCTCTCAACGTAGCCCGCGGGTATGGCAGCGTCAAGGAGATTCGCTGGCTGATGCAGCTCACATTGTTACCGACCGCATTTCATCGCTTATATGATTGACAGGCATTTTACAATACCGTCAATTCCAACGATGTTCTGGAACCAAATGCAGCCCGCGCACTGCATGCCCAATTGTTGGTGCGAAGCCGTTCACTGGGATTCACTGCTGCGCCAGCCTGCGAATGTCTGGTCGAATTTTTCGATGTTTGCTGTCGCAGCCGTTGTGCTCTGGCTGTCGCGGCGCAAGTCAGACCAAAATCTGCTGACTGCGAATACTTCATATTCGCGCCTCTACGCTTTTGGCTTAACGCTGACCGGCTTGGGTTCGATGTTCTTTCATGCCTCATTGACACACATTGGCCAATGGGTAGACCTGATCGGCATGTATTTTCTCGCTACCGTGTTATACCTCTACAATTATTCCCGCCTGCGTCCCCTAACAACGCGAACGTTGTTGCTGCTCTATGTGGCGTTCGTCACGTTTTTTACGATTCTCATGTATTTTGCCCCGCAGCTTAACGACGCTTTATTCGGCGTGCTCATTCTGATTTTTGTCGTCTTTGTTATTTTGACGCAACGAAAACTAAAGACCAAAGTTCAGGGCAAGTTCATTATTCTCGCGATCATATCATACTATTCCGGTTCGACATTCTGGATTCTCGACAAACAGCTCAAACTATGCACACCCGGCAGCTGGCTGCAAGGCCACGCCGTGTGGCATATCCTTGCGGCGCTCGCGACTCTGTTTGTGTATTTGTTCTTTCGCTCGGAATCGGGTGGGCCAGCCAGGGCCTCCAAAACCTAAGTGCGGCAGAAATGACCGTCGGCTACCTCGCGACGAGATCGACCGCAGCTTCAGCCCAGTTCTGGAATTGAAACGTAAAGCCGGCTTCAATCAACCGCGTGGGCACCACCCGCCGGCTCTTGAGTAACAGTTCTGTATCTGTGCGCAAGATGAATGCCCCAATCTCGGCCATCCATTTCGTGGCCGGCAGGCCAATCGGCATATGCGACGCGCGGCGCAGAGCACGCATGAAATCCGCCTGGGGCAATGGGTTGGGCGAGGTGAAATTGATCGCGCCGCTGAGCTCGCCATGCCCGATCACAAAGCGAACGGCCTTGCAGAAGTCTGCGTAATGAATCCATGAGACGAACTGTTTCCCGCCACCGATCGAACCACCGAGACCCGCACGCGTCATGTTGTGTAGCACTTGAAACACACCACCCTTTCCTGGCGCCATTACCATGGCGGTGCGCATCGCGACTTTGCGCGTCTGCGCTGTCTGCGCTGATTCCTGCTCGCGTTCCCAAGCCTTCGCAATCTCGACGCTGTAAGCCCAATAGCCCGGCACACCCGGTTCGCTTCCGCCGATGATGCCAGTCAACTCGTCGTTGGCAGCATCATACCGATCAGCGTAGATGGTGGCAGTGCTCATCTGCAGCCAGAGCCGAGGGGGATTTTTAGCGAGCCTGATTGCTTCACCAACAACGCGCGTCGAGTCGACGCGCGAATCCATCATTTGTTGCAGATTCTCTTTGGTGTAGCGGCAATTGACTGTGCGGCCTGCGAGGTTGATCACCACATCGCAGCCGTCGACCTCGCTCGCCCAGTCGCCGGGTGTCTTGCCATCCCAGAAAATTTCGCCCGGCTGTTTTGGCTGGCGCGTGAGCACGATGACTTCATCGCCCGTGCGCTTGAACTCCGCGCGCAGCAACTGGCCCAACTGACCACCACCGCCGGGGATGAGGATTTTCATGGGCCACAAGGCGAATAAGATACAGCCTTTCCAGTGCATTGACTTTTTCTACGCTCTTATTGGGATGCTCTGCGCGGGCCAACAAAGTGCGTGACGGTAGGTCGACAAATTGTGCGCTGCCAAAAAAATCTATCAAATCAGGAGTCCACATGCAAAATTCAAAAAGAATCCTATTTGCCGTAGCTATCACTCTTCTCTCTTCATGTTCAGAAAGAAGCAACATTACTGTTATTAATCAAAATGATTTCCGCATCCCCGCCGATGCGACGCGCATTGAAGCACAAGTAACAACTGACGCAGGAGCGACTCTGAGCCTGGGAAACAAATTGCAGCTGACGATACCCGCTGGCGCACTCTCAGAAGATGCATTGATAAGTATGGAGACTAAGAGCTTGGCACCCGTTCAGAACGAACTCGTTCCAATTGCAAGTTCCATTGAACTGGGCGGGCATGGCCTTGAATTCAACAAACCAGTGACACTCAACGCTTGTTATGATCCGGCTAAGCTCGTGCAGAATAATCTTCATGAGGATACCGTTGCGGTCTACTATGTGGATCCACAGACTGGTGAGTATGCATCTGTAGCAGGCTCAGTGAATAAGAACACCCATTGCGTCAGTGCTCAGCTCGAACACTTTTCGGTCTACATCATCGCCGCTCAGGGGTTGGCATTGGCGAACAGCGCACCACAAATCAGCGCGGCAACCTTTCTGCCAGCAACTCCAATGGCGGGTTTACCCCTCAAGATTCGGTCTGTAATTCGAGACTTCCAGAATGTGACAGTCAACGGACAAGTTGGTTTCGGCCAAGTGGCATCGGCAACACTGTATTATCGAATACCCGGGGAGCCGTCTTACACTGCGGTCTCCCTGACGCCAGATTATCTCGATGATACTGCCACACGATTCGTCTATAAAATCCCTGCAAATCGGGTAACAACAGCGGGCATTCAATATTACATTAGTGCCGTGGATAATTTGGGGGCACCAAGAACCCGCGCCCCTGTTACCTTGGCTGTCGCGCGAACGGCCACGGGTATTGCACTCCAAACTAATGCCGTCATCGATTTATCCGCAGGCTTCAAACGATCATTTACCGTTCGCGGCATTGATGATTTGGGTACTGCGCGTAACATCGATGTCGATTCGTTTTCATTGAGCAATGGCATCGGCACTGCCGTAAAAATATCCGCCTCAGTTGTGCAGGTGACGGGAACAACCACGGATAACCAGAACTACCGGATTGGTAACCTAACCGTTAATGCTGGGCCTTATTCGATTACCTCTGCCGACATACGGGTCCACGCAGGGGTTTTAGACAATATAGCTTTCCTGAGCCCCCGAGGTGTGAAGATTCTTGGGTCAATTGACGTTGGCGCATCTGCCTCGTACGACTTTACGGTATTAGGTTTTGATGCATTTGGAAACTCAACAAACGTTCTGCCAGTACTCAGCCTCTCACCAAGTGTTGGTGCCGGCAGCATTTCTGCGTCAGGCGTATATACGGCTCCAAATACACCGCAATCGGCGACACTGACAGCTCAACTGGCCGGGCATGAAGCAACGATCATACTGCGCATCCAACCTAATGATTCACTAGCATGGATTAAAGGTTCCATCAGCGGCAACGCTTACACAAAGTTTGCCAAGATTATTCCCGATAACCATGATAACTATGTAATCGGTGGTTATGTAGGTGGTGGATACGGTACCACAACAACATTTGGATCAACCGTTTCTCTGACAAACATGACTCAGGCCGAGCAGCCCTTCCTTGTGAAATATGACTTTTTAGGCAATGCTGTTTGGAGTCGAATAGTGTATGGGAATGTTGCTAACCTTAAAGCTGATGCCCAAGGAAATATTTATCATGGTACTTGGTTTGCTGGCCCTCTCGCTGGTGGTCAAAACACCTATACGATTGATCCAGGAGTAGCGATTACGGGCCTGACGAAGTCATATCACTTCGCACTCATAAAATACAATCCACAGGGAACCGCAATGTGGGCCAACAGGATAGATTCAACTGATCCTAATGCAGTCACTTCAATTGGTGCAATAGCCAATGATCATGTCAATAACACTATTGTATTGGGCGATCATTCAATGGCTGCTGATCTGGATTACGGTCAAGGCTTCAACCTGCCAGCACTGTCGCCCACTGCCTCGCATAGCTTTTTTTTGGCAAAATACGATTCGACCGGATTGCCCGTCTGGATTCGCCGGCAGCTTGTGTCCGATTGTGCTATAAACACAACCGGACTGACTACAGATTCGCTCAATGATATTTACATCATTGGATACATTTCTACGATTGGCAACTGCGATTTTGGGAACGGGGTAACAATTTCCAATACAATCTCTGGGCTATCAGGCATAGTAGTGAAATATAGCGCAGCTGGCGATGCCTTGTGGGTAAGAATGGGTAATATCGTTACAAATTCCTCATCGGTCTTGCAGCATAACAGCTTTCGAGCAGTCATTGCCGATGGAACCAACAATATTTTCGTCATAGGTTCACAATGCGGCGGCAAAACGATCGATTATGGAAATGGTGTTTTATTGACCGGATCGTTCGTAAACGGAGCAAATTATAGTTCTAACGGTGTGCTGCTCAAACTAAACAGTGCCGGTAGCACACTTTGGGGAAAAATTGTCGCCACAGGACCCGCCGACCTCAGTTTAGGCAGCATCGCTATTGACAATTCAGGCGATTTGTATATTTCCGCCAATCAGCGCGGGAATGCAGCTTTCGACTATGGCGCCGGGATTACCTATTCTGGTACGGCACCTTCCCCAAACTACAATGGTTTGGTGCTTAAGATGGACGGCTCTGGAACCTCATTATGGGGCAGAGGTGTAGCGGGCGGCGTGTCTCTTGCTTCCTTTGCAGAGATCATCATAGATAGTGGTGACCAAATTCTGGTCGTTGGTTATAAAGCAAATAATGAGACTTTATTTTTTGGCCCAGGGCTCCCATTCAGCGGTGCTTCAGCCGGAAATAATGGCTTCTTTATGCGCTACATGCCGTGAAAATGCTCAATTTGTAATCTGAATCCCAGCAGTACACAAGGCCGTGAGCAGACCCGAGGTAGCGCGCATCTTGATAGTCACTACGGCAGGGGTACAACTTAGCGCCGGCCAAGATGATACTCCGCCTGAAGGTGCCACTGCACCACCACCCGTTAGTGTACAGCCGGGAGCCGATACGCAGTCGGTGTCTACGGCTGTGAGGTTAATGTTTGTGGCATAATTCTTGTCAATTCGACCGTTCACATCGGTTGCAGAAACCGTTTGCGTACCCGGAAAATCTACTCCTTGCACGACCGTGCCAAAACTGAACGTCCCCTTACCCTGTAGTTCGGTCGCAATAACATCGA
>JAEUSA010000371.1 GCA_016788945.1 Leptospiraceae bacterium | reverse complement strand
ATCCGCCTCTTTTTTAGGCGCTTCTGCGGCTGACGGTGCAGCCTTCGTCTTGGCTGCACGCTGCGATTCTGCGAGATAGACACTCACCCGGTGGTTGTGGCGGATAGCCTCTTCTTCTGCGGTCATGCCCGCCTGAAGGAGCAGTTCATCGGCTTCACGGTAGCGACCTTCAAGAATAAAGCACACCGCGACATCGTTCTGCCAATAGGCGCGTTGTACCGCCGGCAGATTCGAACCTTCGATGCGCGAGAGCAAATTAAGCGCTTCTGCTACTTTACCGGCGAGCAAGGCGTTATAGGCAAGGCTCGTATCAGGCATATTGCGATCAGTGAAGAAGAACAAGCTGCCGAACTGCTTCGCATTACCCGCTGACCCGACATGCGGAGTCGGCAGAATCACGGCAACGCTGTGCGCCACGCCCGCAGTACACGCGGTCATAAGCACCGAGGTTAAAACTGCGAATACGACATTGAACCACATATAACTCAATCTGTGCAGCTCTTTCGCACGCCAAGCGCATTTTGGATATGCGGTTACCGCGCAGCCCAATAGACCACCCGGCTGCCTGCTCTTTTCTTGTCCGCATGAGTCGCTTTCAGTTATTTTCTTCCCATGGCGGAAAATCATTACGACACGATTATCATCGGCTCGGGACCTGCGGGCTACACTGCGGCGATATACGCCGGGCGCGCGAACCTGAAGACGCTGGTGCTCGAGGGCATCGAGCGCGGTGGCCAGCTGATGATTACCAGTGAAGTCGAAAATTATCCCGGCTTTCCGCAAGGTATTCAGGGTCCCGAAATTATGGACCATTTCAGAGCGCAGGCTGCGCGTTTTGGCGCCGAGCTCAAACCGGTGCTTGCCGACAAAGCCGAACTCAGCAGCGGCGCACCGTTCAAAATTACCGCTGAGGGCACAGTATATACATCCCGCACGGTGATCATTGCAACGGGTGCAACCGCGCGTTTTCTGGGAATCCCCTCTGAGCTGGCCTACAAAGGGAAAGGAGTTTCTGCCTGCGCGACGTGTGACGGATTTTTCTTTCGCGGCAAAGAGGTCGCCGTGGTCGGCGGCGGTGACTCGGCCTTCGAAGAGGCAAACTTCTTAACGAAATTTGCCAGCAAAGTCACTCTGCTGCACCGTCGCGACAGCTTCCGCGCCAGCACGATCATGGTCGAGCGCGCGCGCAATAATCCCAAAATTGTGATCAAAACATTTACCGAAGTCGCGGAAATTTACGGCGAAGAAAAGACCGGCACGGTAACCGGGCTTAAGCTTAAAGACACACGCACCGGTGCGATCGAAGATTTCCCGGTGCAGGGTCTGTTTATCGCCATCGGTCACGTACCAAATACGGCGCTCTTCAAGGGCCAGCTCGATATGGATGAAACGGGGTATCTGGTAACCAAAAGCGATCGCACGGCGACCAATATACCCGGGGTCTTCGCCGCCGGTGACGTCAAAGATCATTACTACCGCCAGGCCATCACTGCCGCAGGTTCGGGCTGTCAGGCGGCAATTGAAGCAGAGCGGTATCTGGAACACTAATATGTCAGATTTTGAAAATAAACCCGCATGGTTCGACGGCAAATACGTTTTGCTCAAAGACGCCAATATCAATATCCGCACGCATGCGTTGCAGTACGGCACGGCATTTTTCGGTGGCCTGCGTGCATATTACAATAAGAACAAAAACAACCTTTACCTTCTCCGTCTCGAAGATCACCATACACGGCTGAGACAATCGGCGCGCATTCTACAGATGCACTGGGCAATGCCTTACGATGAATTCCGTGACATCACGGTCAACCTCCTGAGACAAGGCGAGTGGCGCCAAAACTGCTACCTGCGTCCGTTCATCTATAAATCCGAACTGACCATGTCACCGCGTCTGCACAACGTTGAAGACAAGTTTGCACTTTATGCGATTCCGCTCGACGACTATCTCGATACCAAACGCGGCCTCAAAGCCGCTGTTTCCTCTTGGGTGCGCATTTCGGATAATCAGATACCGGCGCGTGCCAAAGCCTCCGGTGGATATATAAACTCGGCGCTCGCCAAATCTGAAGCGCTCGAAAACGGTTTCGACGAGGCGATATTTCTCGATCAACGCGGCTTTGTCTCCGAAGGTTCCGCTGAAAATATTTTTATCGTTCGCAACGGCAGACTCATCACACCGGGAATTGCTTCCGCGATTCTCGAAGGAATCACGCGCCGCACGGTGCTTTCCATGGCAAAAGACATGGGTATCGAATGCGAAGAACGTGATGTAAGCCGTACGGAACTCTACACCGCCGACGAGGTTTTCTTTTCCGGTACCGGTGCGCAGATTGCTTGGATAGAAAGCATCGATCGCCGCAAAATTGGCGACGGTTCGATCGGCCCGATCACGCGTAAACTGCAGGACACTTTCTTCCGTTTTGCTGCGGGAGAAATCGAACAATATATGCACTGGCTGACACCGGTGTACTGAGCGCATGACAGCGCTCAGTGCCCTATCGCTGCCGCAGACGGTTATTTTCGAGGGCGACATGTCGCCCGAAAAAATGGCGCGTTTGCGCAAATTGGGCGCCGAAATACTTTTTGCCCGCCGGCGCAATGCTGAAGATACGGCCACTCTCACCGAAACGCTCATCGCTGAAAACCGGCATCCCGACCTCGTTGAATTCATCGGTGAATCGGTGTTGATCGGCAGCGAAAAGGACGCGCCGCCCGGCACCGTGAGGCATCTGCTCAAGCGTGTTTTGCCCTACTCTCCCTGGCGGGCAACCGCGCGCGTGATTATTTTTCACAACGCGGCGGGTATAAAAGATGAGGCAGAAACCGCGCTGTTAAAAACTCTCGAAGAGCCCGCGGCAGATAACTATTTTTTTCTGAGTGTGCAGACTGCAGAGGCGCTAAAAGAGACCATACGTTCGCGCGCAGTGATTGCGCATCTGGCGCCGCAACTGAATGCCGCGGACCTACCCGCTGATGCCTGGCTACGGTTTTATGCTCTCACCGGTGGCGACGATTTTCTGCGCCAGCACGGTGAAACGGCAGAAAACCTGATTGCCGAGGCACGCCGGCAAAACGATGAATTCTCCTACTCCGAGGCCGATTTTCCCGCACTGGAACAGCTTTTTTTTCTGGCACCAAAGCAGGCATTCGAAAAAGACACGATAACGGCACAAACACGGGCCATGAAATTTATGCTGATGCCGTTTTACGCCGCGATGCGCGACCGGGCGGTCGAAGGGCGCGTGGCGGCACTATCGCCGGTACATATTGCGCATATGCCTGTTACCAGCGCCGTGCGTGCTGCAGAGCTGATGCGCAACTATATGCAGAATCTCGACGTCCGCATTTTCGGCAACCGCCCTCTCAACCAAAATGCGGTATTTTACAGTTTCTTATTCCGCTTTATCGAATTATGGAGCACACGGTCATAGCCCATGACCCGCGGAGGGCAGCCCCAATCTGCTCGACGCGCACTCTTGAAGCCATTCCCTGACGCAACGCGTATGTGGTATCACAGTGATATTCTGTGGGTGGCGATCAAAATCGTCATTCTGTTCGGGGCAATGATTACCGGTGCGGCGTATTACACGCTGCTCGAACGCAAGTGGGCCGGTTATATTCAAGACCGTTACGGCCCGAACCGCGCCGGCCTGTGGGGTCTGCTGCAGCCGCTCGCCGACGGCATCAAGTTTCTCACCAAACAAGAAACCATTCCGCGCAACGCCGACGCTTGGATCTTCGTACTTGCCCCTGCGCTGTCGATGACGACGGCCATAATGCTGTGGGCTGCGATTCCTTTTACTCCTGTTTTCACACAGGTGCCCGATTTTGTGCGTTCGGCGACGGGCAGCAAAGAGTTTGTTTTTCAAGTGATGAATCCGGGCGGCGGCTTGCTCTACATGTCGGCGGTTGCCTCACTTGCCGTGTACGGCATTATGCTCGCGGGCTGGTCGAGCAACAATAAGTATGCACTGTTAGGTTCGGTGCGCTCCACCGCTCAAATGATTTCGTATGAACTTGCGCTTGCCCTCAGCCTCGCCGTGATCGTCATACTCGCCGGTAGCCTCGATTTGACACAAATTGTCCGCGCGCAGAGCGATCGCTGGTTCATCACTACCCTGCCAGGCGCAATTGCCTTTGGTGTTTTTCTGGTGACGATGTTTGCCGAAACCAATCGTCTGCCTTTTGACCTTGCCGAAGCTGAAAGCGAACTTGTTGTCGGCTTCCACACAGAATACGGCGCATTCAAGTTCGCACTGTTTTTTATTGCCGAATATATGAATATGATCACTTTGTCGCTGCTCGCGGCATTGTTGTTCTTCGGTGGTTACAATATCCCCGAATTTGTCCTCGTGCATGTCAAAAATTCTTGGTATGCCCCCCTGATTGGAGCTGCGTTCTTTTTTGCCAAGGCGTTTGTTTTCGTCTTCTTATTCGTCTGGGTGCGCTGGTCTATTCCGCGCTTTCGCTATGACCAGCTCATGAACCTCGGCTGGAGAAGACTGGTACCATTGGCGATGGTCAACCTGCTGATCGCCGGCATCTGGGTCTATTTCCACTGATTTTCCCGATGCCTGCACCCGAGGAAGAAAAACCCCTCGACGTCAGGCAGATGGTGATGATATTTCTCAATTCCATTATTTTCATTAAAATCCCCCTACTCATCTTCGGATTTCGCATGTCAGAAGATCCGACGCCGTTCAATATCACAGGCTTCGCTGTCTGTATCGTTTTTTCGATCACGACGATGCTGATCTTCATTTTTCGCAAGGGAAAATCCAAACGGTAGCAAGCCGGGTTCCGTAATAATTTACGGCACGTTTCGGCGGCAGAATACGGATGCATGACTCAACAAAACTCCTCGCCAGTTCAGGAAACACGTAACCAGAATATTCGTAAGATTGTCCTCGCTTATTCGGGCGGTCTCGATACCTCGGTGATTCTACATTGGATAAAAAAAACCTATAATTGCGAAGTGATCGCGTATTGCGCCGATATCGGCCAAGAAGAAGAACTTACCGGTCTCGATGCCAAAGCAGCGCGCACCGGCGCGGCGAAGTGTTATATTGAAGATTTGCGGGCAGAGTTTGTGCGCGATTATGTATTTCCGATGTTGCGCGCTTCTGCCGTCTATGAGATGCGCTATTTGTTGGGTACATCGATTGCGCGCCCTTTAATCGCCAAGCGGCAGGTAGAAATCGCGGAAAAAGAAGGTGCAGATGCCGTTGCTCACGGAGCCACCGGAAAAGGAAACGACCAAGTCCGCTTCGAACTGACGTTCATGGCGCTCAATCCTTCACTTAAAATCGTCGCCCCATGGCGTACGTGGAATTTTCGCGGTAGGGAAGACCTGATCAAGTATGCAAAAGAAGAAAATATTCCCGTTACTGCGTCGGCAGAGAAACCCTATTCGATGGACCGCAATGCGCTGCATATCAGCTATGAGGGCGGCGTGCTCGAAGATCCGTGGCATGAGTACAAAGAAGACATGTTCCTGCTGACCCGCAGCGCGGAGAAAGCGCCTGACAGCGCAGCAACAATCGAAATCGAATTCGAACGCGGCGATGCGGTGGCACTGAACGGCAAGCGTCTGGCACCATTTGACCTGCTCATGGCTCTCAACAAGATCGGCGGCGAACATGGTGTCGGTCGCATCGACATCGTCGAGAACCGACTCGTCGGCATCAAATCACGCGGAGTGTACGAAACGCCCGGCGGAACAATACTCACGCTCGCGCACCGCGATCTCGAATCGATCACCCTCGAGCGCAATTTGCAACACCTAAAAGACGAGCTCAGCATGAAATACGCACGCTTGGTCTATAACGGCCAGTGGTTTACGCCCGAGCGCGAGGCACTACAGGCTTTCGTCGATCAAACACAACGGGCAGTGAACGGCGTCGTCAAAATGCGCCTCTACAAAGGCAGTGCGCAGGTCGTCGCCCGCAAGTCACCAAATTCGCTTTATAGCGCGGCGCTCGCTTCTTTTGAAAAAGAAGACGTCTATAACCAATTCGACGCCGAAGGTTTTATCCGTCTGTTTGCCCTGACTGCGCGTAATTCGTACAAGGGCTACAAAGATCTGATCGGCTGATATGGCACTCACGCAATCTTTTGTTTCCCCGGAAAACTGGTATTCCCTGCAATATCCGCGCACCTGGGAAATGGAGATAGTCGAGGGAATTCCCAGCTTCTTTGACGGTATCACCCCTTATGGCGGTGCTTTGCAGATTATGGCGGCGAATCTGAACGGTGCGGCAAATGAACAACTGCTGCGTGAATCGCCCTTCCTCGCCGGAAAAAACCTCGGCGAAAAGCTGCGGATATTCCTCAGCAAACAGGGCGTTTCGGACGAAAGTGCACAGTATTTCATGCGCGACGGTACCGAGATGGGTGCGTGCGAATACAGATCAGGTGGCCACTTTTTTCTGGCATTGATGGCCGAACGCTCGGGCATTTTCGTTCTGGCGCTTTACAATTGCAAAGGCGAACCGGAAAACGAAGAAGCCGCGCAAGTCGGCAAAATTCTGCAATCGCTGACCCTGCTCTAATGGCTGAGCGAAGACACGAGAGTGCGAAAATGCTCACCGCGTTCTTCAAAACTTTTGTACTGATCCCACGATGTCGCCGCGGGTGAAAGCAGCAGCGTAGCCGTTTCGAGCTTGAGTTGCGCAACCATGCGCTTCGCCGTATGAAAAGCTTTAAACAGGTTCTCATGCAGCGTATAATCGTTGAATCCCGCAAGGTTGAAATCGTGAGCCATATCGTTGCGGCATTCACCGTAAATGAGCGCCTTCGCCTGCTTTTCGTGGAGTACTCGCGCAAGTTCAGCGTAACTTTCGCCCTTACCCTGACCGCCGAGAAAAACAAACATCGGGGCTTTTGCGTTATTCAGTG
>JAEUSA010000358.1 GCA_016788945.1 Leptospiraceae bacterium | reverse complement strand
GCCACACCCTTGGATGAATCGGGCAAGCGAAACGCATTGGCCCAATTTGAATATTTCCGGGACGCAACGCAAAATCTCACCTGCGATGGCGCACGCAAGATTGAGACATGGCAGCGCTTTCAGAAGCCGGCCATGAATTTTAAGTTCACGAATGACATTATCTGGCTGAGGGGAAAAACGGGCGATCCGGTATTTGCCCCGGGACGCATTCTGACGCTGCCTTCGAAAGTGCTCGATTCGGCAATCTTGTTTTATCCCGATAACAAAGGTAGCTACGTAGAACACAAAACCGGTGATACCGTACCCAAACGACTCTGGTCGCTGCAAGAATCGTTAGATCCGGCTTTCCGCATTCCGGAGCATAAGCCGACGCAAGATTCCTACTTCTACATCCGTATTCAATCCGTTTCGCTGATTTCTTTTCCCATCTACTCCCTTTCAGCATCAGAATTTTTGCGCGAAATTCTATTAGAAGCGGCCATCAACTGGTTAATTCTCGGACTCTGCTCAGTGATGTTTCTGATTGCGCTGTTTCAATTCTGGGTTTTTCGCCTACCCGAGTTTTTTCTCTACGCGGGATATGTCTTCAGCCAGACCATGTGGATCAATGCCAACCATGGCAATGCCTTTCATTTTTTCTGGCCTGAATCGATCTGGTGGCAGAGTCGTGCAAATCTATTCTTTGTCGCGCTCGCCATTCCGCTCTCGTTTCAGTTTGCGCGCGTTTTTCTGGGCACACGCAGGCATGCACCTGTTATCGATAAGGTTTTCCTGTTTTTTTCCCTAATTTCGGCAATGTGCGCCATCGGCGTTCTTGTCACAACAACGAACCGCTTTTTTTCGGGCGTCAATTCAGTGATCTACCTGATTGCGGTTCCCCTGTTCCTATTCGCGGGAATCCGTATCTATTTCAAAGTCGGCAGGCAAGTGTTGTTCTTTGTCATGAGTTGGAGTATTTTTTTTATTGTCGGTTATCCTTTCGCAGCCTACCTCGCAGGTATCATTCCATATTCGCCTGTAGTGAAATACGGTTTGGTTTTTGCACTACCTGTCGATTTGTTTTTCTTACTTTTCAATCTTTTTCAGAAGTATCGGGATCAGATTGAGGAAAGATCAGAGAAACGGCGCGGCAATAACCAGTACCGCGAAACTGATGGGACGCAATATTCCAAATCTAAGCTTGATGCAATCAACATTTCACAAAAGCTCACAGAATTAGAAGCTTTTATGCTGAATGAGAAACCCTACCATGACGATGCGTTTAATCTTCAGAAAGCTGCCGAACGCCTATCGCTCTCGCGGCATCAATTATCAGAACTCTTGAACGCACATAAAAAGCAAAGTTTTACGCAGTATACGAATCGTTACCGCGTCGAAGAGGCAAAATCGCTGCTTTTGAAAAATCCGGACCGAACGGTTTTAGATATCGCCTTCGAAACCGGCTTCGGATCGAAGAACGCCTTTAACCGCGAGTTTAAACGCATCGCCGGCGAGACTCCGCAGGAATTTCGCCTTCGCGCCTTGCAAGACTAATCCGCAACCTGTCATAGTACCAGAATATATTCTGGGGCGACAGCGCTTCTTTTTTTTGCTAAGATTCAAGTATGGCTTATCGAAAAACTTACGCTTCGAAGGAATCAAGGCAGAGCTCGGTTTGCAGCCTTCTGCCACTAATCGTCATGCTGTTGATGCTCCCTCATTGCACCAGTTGGGGCAAATTCTGGGATGTCCCCTTTATCGGCTTTGATCAAAGGGCTTACTGGTTCTATCAGGGTAACCCGATCAAGCCGGTAACGCCCTATCTTAAAGGTGATATCCGTAATTGCGAGGCTACACCCGCATTGCCCCAAGGATTGAGTATTGACCCGGCGAGTTGTACGATTTCGGGGACGCCCGCACAGGCGCAGAGCGCTTTGGGTTACACGGTTTCAGGCTCGACAAGTGCCGGCCCGGCGTCGGTAAATATCAGCATACGTATTGCCAGCTCGGTACCGACCCGCGTCTACGGACAGGCCGATTTTACTTCGAATGGAGTGGGGGTATCGGCAACGGCCATGAGCAATCCCAATGGGTGCGTGAGCAATAGTTCGGGCTTCTATGTCGTGGACCGCAACAACAGCAGGGTTCTGTATTTTGAACCGAACTCCACAACGGCAAGCCGGGTCTATGGTCAGGGGGGTAGTTTTACTGCAAACGTTGCAAACAATGGCGGCAGATCGGCGAGTAGCCTCAGCTACCCGAACGGCATGTGCGCGGATACCAATGGCATCTATGTTGTGGACACCGGCAATAACCGGGTTCTGTACTTCGCAGGAACTTCGACGACCGCAAGCAGGGTTTATGGCCAATTAGGGAATTTTACCACAGCGACACTCAACATCGATGGGGTTTCAGCCAACGGTTTGAGCAATCCGGAAGCATGTGCGAGCGATGGCAACGGCGTCTACATCGCCGATTACGACAACTCCCGTGTGCTGTACTTCGCGGGGACATCCACTACCGCAAGCCGGGTCTATGGCCAATATGGCAGTTTCACTACGAACATCGATACCAATGGTGGAATTTCGGCGGATAGCCTCTCGGGTATATTAGGCCTTTTTTGGGACGGCGCCGGTCTATATATCTCGGATGGCAATCACCGAGTACTTTATTACTCCGATACATCAACGACCGCAACACGCGTCTATGGCCAGCCCGATTTTATCAGTGCCACCGCGAACAACGGCGGAATTTCCGCCAATAGCCTGCGCACTCCGAGCGCGATTTATGTTGATCGCGAGGGTTTATACGTGGCAGATACAGATAACCACCGTGCGTTATTTTACCCGGGCACGTCGACAACTGCAACCCGCGTGTACGGCCAACCCAACTTTACGACCGCAACCTCGGGACTCAGTGCTACGAATATGAACCAGCCGTTTGGCATTTGCGGCGACGATACGGGGCTTTATATTGTAGATACGGCAAACAACCGCGTAATGTATTATTGAGGCAATCCCTTTTGCGCACCAGATAATCTGCCTTGACGGCTGCTGTGCGGGTTTCAGCGCAAGTCATGCCGTCACACCGTTCAACCCCGTTTCACCGTGTCGTTGCACTGATGTTGCTCCTCACTGTACCGGCCTATGCCGCCGAAAAGCCGCTCAGCATCAGCGACTTGGGTATGCCGCAGCAAGAAACGCAGAACAACCCGAAATTGCAACAAGACTTACAGACGCGCAGCACCATGCTGAAATGGCACCAGTGGCTTGGCATTGCCGCGTTGGCACCGATGGCCGGCAACTACATCATCGGCACCGGTTCGCCCCTCGATGCAAGCACGCGCAATCTGCATGTAACACTCGGGCTCAGTACTGCGGTACTCTATTTTACGTCTGCCGCCTTTGCCATTTTCGCCCCCAAACCCGACGGCATCAAAGATACCGGTAGCACGAAATGGCACCGCTGGCTGAGCTTCATCCATTTTCCGTTGATGATTCTGGTGCCGATTTTAGGCAATATGGCACGCCAGCAGGCCGAAAACGGTGAAAAACTCTCGGGAGCCGCCTCGTACCACGGCATCGCTTCGTCAGCACTGCTCGCCACCTATGCGGCATCGATTACGGTGATGGTTTTCAATTTCTGAGTTATGAAAGGGGGAATTTTCAGTCTGCTGTCGCTGTACGCCGGACTCGCGCTATGGGCCGCACCGAATGCGGTCATTATACCCGGCGGCACCTGGATACTGAAAGAATCGCGCGTCAGCTATACGGTCAATCATCCGTTTAAAAAGGCTACCGGGGTCACGACAAAAACCCGGGGTAAAGGCCGCTGTTCCGCAGCCGCGGGCGCCGGACAGGGGGCAAAAATCTGCGAGATTCTGCTCGCGGTACCGGTAGCAACCTTTGATTCCGGGGATAGCAACCGCGACCTGCATATGCTCGAAGCAACCAAGGGCGCGGCCTTTCCCGTCATTACCGTCCGCGCGGCGTTTGACCCCGCTCAGGTGCCGCTCAAGGCCGACCTCACAATCGAATTCGCAGGCCAGAAAGCCAGCCAGCGGGCGGTTGAATTGCGCATAGTTAGTCAGGGTGGCGATTTGACCGCCGAGGGCCAGTTTGTGCTCAATCTTGCCGATTTTGCCATTATCCGCCCTTCGCTGTTAGGTCTTTCGATCGATAACGAAGTGCCGATCATGTTCAGTTCCGCTTGGAAATTGGAAAAATAGCGAGAAAGCCTTAGGAATAGGCAATAGCCCTGCCGGCACTTTGCACACCGCACCATAAATTGCTTGACGACATGTTGCGCTCGTAGAAAATTCCGCTAATGGTGCGCCGCACTATTTCCGATGACTCGGGTAGTGGGTAGCACCGGCGGCATACCATGGGACGCCGCCCTCGGGACGAAAGCCCCGAAGGAGGTTCTATGAACAAGAAAAGTGTCAAGACCAGCCAGCCAGTCAATGGCCTGCCGGGTAAAGGCCTTACCTTCGTGAAAAGACCGGCCCTGTTTTTTTCAGGGTTTGCCTC
>JAEUSA010000347.1 GCA_016788945.1 Leptospiraceae bacterium | reverse complement strand
CATCGATATTGCCGATAAACAGGACGGGCTTCAGCGAGAGCAACGCCAGATCTTTGATGGCAAATTTTTCTTCTTCATTGAGGCCCACGGCGCTCGCGGGTTTACCTGCTTTGAGCGTCTCGTATACGCGTTCGAGAATTGCACTCTGTTCGATGGCTTCTTTGTCTCCGCTTTTCTTTTTTTTCAGCAGGTTCTGCATTCTTTTGTCGACTTGATCGAGATCAGAGAGAATCAGTTCGAGTTCGATGATTTCGACATCACTTTTCGGTGAGACTTTTCCGGAAACATGCGTCACATTTTCATCCTGAAAGCAGCGTACGACGTGCAGAATTGCATTCACCTTGCGGATGTGGTCGAGAAATTTATTGCCGAGTCCCTCGCCCTGCGACGCACCTTTGACGAGCCCCGCGATATCGACGAATTCGACAGCGACCGGAACGCTGTTTTTAGGCTGAACGATTTTGACGAGAAAATCAAACCGTGGATCGGGGACGGCAACGACGCCGACGTTCGGGTCAATCGTGCAGAACGGGTAGTTCTGCGCCTCGGCGCTGTGCGACTTAGTCAGCGCGTTGAAGATAGTCGACTTGCCGACGTTGGGCAGCCCGACGATTCCGCATTGTAATGGCATAGGTCGAAAATCGCCTGCGAGACATGGCTACACCCCCTAAACATGCTTGTTTGCATGCGAGGGATTTTCGATTCCCGCGTGAGCTCGACATTGAATTACGGTAAGTACGTGCGCCTGCCTGTTCTCGTCGTGATTTGCCTTACAGTCATCGCCGGCTGCGCGCGTTTTCGTTCGAGCACGCTGCGCCCTGAAAAGATATTTTCGCTGCCGCTGAGTGAAGATAAGGCACGTTTTCCACGCCAAGGCGGCATCTACCACGAGATACCCGGCCGGGTGGGAGTTCTCAAAGAATGGGTCGCGTTCTCCGAACCTTCGGAAAAGACGATAAAGCTATTCCGTTCGGGCAAGCTGGTGTTTACCGTGCGCGGCCAAGATGCGAAGAACAAGAACGAGGCACGCAGTCTCGAGGCTGTGCGGGTTCCGGGCCGCATCGTCATGGGCAGTAACGACGATTTTTTCGTGGAAAACTATATTCCCCCCGAAGGGGAGAGCAAAGACCCTTCGGCGCGCGGCGGTTACAAGATTCTCCAGTTTGATTTCAAGGGAAAACTTCTGCGTTCGATCGGCCGCAAGGGACTTTCAGAACTGGTATTTGAGAACATTCTCTGGTTCGACGTTGACTCGAAGGGTTACTTGTGGGTGCTCTACCGTTACCTCGATGAGCTGCACCTTGATCGTTACGAAGGCAGCCGTCTCGCTTATGAATTCCGCCAGACCGACTGCGAAGCCATGACGCTCGATAAACGCCAGTTAGAAATGCTCAAAGATCGCAACTCGATCGTGCATTGTGAATATATTTATCCTTTCTATTCGGGCGAGCGCGTGATGTTGTCTTCGCGCATCGATCGCATTGATCCCGATTCAGAGAAAAAGCAGCTGACGCTTGCTTACCGCATTGTCAAAGTCAAGAGCCTCAACGATGCGCCGCCGGAAACCGTGTTTGCGCGCCTGAGCAATGCTGAAGATCACCCGTATTTGCCGCAGGGCAGCGATTCGGTGGGCATCTGGCAGAATCTCGAAAGCGGCCGTGTGCGTATCGCGCGCTATTCGCTGTCAGGCGATTTGCGTAATTCGATTGTCATCGAACAGTCGGGCCGACCGAGTGAATGGCGCCAGATCTGGCAGACGCTTTCGGGCGAAGTTTATGGCATACGCATTTTTGCCGATCAGTTCGAGATCCACCATTTCAAATAGCATGGGCATTTTTAAACGCGAATGGCCGCTTTTTCTTTCTGCGGCGGCATTTTTAGGTATCATGATTGCCGATTACAACTTCGGTTTTATGACCAGTTACACTTCGTTAACTTCAGGGCGCCAGTCTGATCTTTTTGTCTCAGCAGGATTAATCACCGTTGTCACGTTGGCATTTCTCGAGGGTATTCTCGGTATCGATAATGCAACTGTATTGGCCATTCAGGTACGCCATCTCAAACCTGCCGATGCCCACAAGGCGCTGACGTGGGGGGTGTGGGGGGCGTTTCTCTTTCGCTTCGTGTTTCTGCTTGCCGCCGGTTTTATTCTCGAGCAGAAATGGATTCTCGGCCTCGGCGGTTTTTACCTGATCAATATGGCGGCAGATTTTTTCCTGAAGAATATTTTTCTGTTGTTGAGCGACTTAATCGTGCTCGGCGTGTTGACCGCCGTATTTTATATCTCGCGCGAAATTATTACGATTGCCGGGCATCCGATTCCCGTATGGCCGTTTTATTCAGCACTGATGATTTTTGCCTTTGTGCGTTATTTGCTGCAATTGCGAAAAGAGAAAAAAGCCGCCAAACCCGAACCCGAAGAAGGCATACACGTTTCCCGTTTGAAAATCATCGGGCATCCGATTCTCGCCGCCATCATCGCCGTCGAATGGACAGATATTCTGTTCTCATTCGATTCGATCGGCGCGGGTGTTGCACTGACGCGCGATTTCTGGGTGTTGTTTTGGGGGGCCTTTTTCGGCGTCACCTGCTTGCGCCTGTTTGCAAAATCGTTCATCGGTTTGCTTGAACGGTTTCCGCAGCTTGAAGGCGCAGCGATGCTCGCAGTGCTCATTGTCGGGCTCAAAATGGCATTTGAATCCGCGCAGGCAACGCTGAAATTGCAGGTTTGGCATATTGAAAACTGGCAGACCAGCCTTCTGATCATTGTTATTTTCGTCGCGGCCTTCTTTGTCCGCGTGAAAACACCGCATATATCTGCCGATGAATAAGTTGAGCCTCAAAAGGTGGATTATACTCTGTGCAGTATTCATCGGCACCACCACAGTATTGCCCGCAATTTCTGCGACGCGGGCGGCGAAAATCGAAGAGCTATGCCGCTTATACCGGCTCGATTGCGACGAATTGAAGCTCGCTGTAAATTCGATTGAATTGCAGGGCAGACTACCGGACAAATGGATTACCAAGTCAGCCGCGCGCAACTTAGGCTGGCATCCCGGAGCGAAACTCGGGAAGGTGGCACCGGGAAAATCTATCGGCGGTGACCGCTTCGGCAACCGTGAGAAAAAATTACCCGGTGCACGCGGCAGAATCTATTTTGAAGCCGATCTCGGTTACCGAGGCGGCAAGCGCAATGCTCAGCGACTCATCTTTTCATCTGATCGCCTGATTTTTGTCACAGTCGACCATTACCGGACCTTTGAGGAAATACCCAAATGAAAAAATTGGCAATCGACGGCACAATGGTCAAGACACCGGACGATTTCTACACCCTGTTGGGGAAAACCGTGAGCTTGCCCGCGCACTTTGGGCGCAACCTCGACGCGTTGTGGGATTTTCTTACCACAGAACTAACGGGTGAACTCAGTATTAGCTGGCCGGGAAAGGCCGAAAAAAAAATGGCGGATATCAAAAAACTTCTCGCAGATGCCGCCCGCGA
>JAEUSA010000332.1 GCA_016788945.1 Leptospiraceae bacterium | reverse complement strand
TACCGTATTCGTTTCGAAATTGCGGCCTATTTTGAGAACCTCAAGGAAAAATATTTCTATCCCTACGTCGAAATTGTTTTTATTGTCGATAACGCCGACCAGCACTATCATGTTCCACTGTTGCTCAGCCCGTTTGGTTTTTCCACCTATCGCGGCAGTTGATATCGTCGACATGCCGCTTAAGTTACCATGAGCTTTTCTCTGGCGGCAATGCAGTTATTACAACCAGATTCGCCGGTGATTCGACGAGATTGCCGTGATCTCTGCCCCGACTGCAACCGCTCACGGCAAAGTTGCTTTTGTAAGTACACGCAACCTTTCGCCACCAAGACACACTTTGTCATTCTGATGCATCCACGTGAGTTCAAGCGCCAACGCGTGGGTACCGGGCGTGTGACCAGAAAATCGCTGCTCAATTCGCAAATTTTTGTCGGGGTGGATTTCACACAGCATGACGCACTCAATGCCGTCCTGAATGATGCAACCTATTTGCCCCTGCTCCTTTTTCCCGGTGAGACGGCGATACCCGCCGCTTCGGATGAAATGCATGCTACGCTGCAAGACCGGAATCTCGCGATTATCATTCTCGATGCAACTTGGTCCAGCGCACGGAAAATGCTGCGGCTCAGCGAAAATCTGCAGAAACTCAAGCGCATCAGCTTTGAGCCAAGTGACCTTTCACGCTTTGTGATCAAAAGGCAACCTGCAGCGTATTGTCTGTCGACCATCGAAGCCGTTTATCGCCTACTCGAGATTTTTGAGCGGCGCGGAGTGGAAAAACTGCAGGGTAAACACGCCACGTTGATGCAAACACTCGACGCCATGGTAGATTTTCAGCTGCGATGCGCAGCCGACCCCAACCTGCCTTCGCATCGATTGAAAAGCCAAATATGAAAAAGACTTGCGGTTGACTCGCGGTGCGCGAGACTTCCGCATGTTTAATACTCCCGCAGGCATGCGCATTCATGATGCCGCTATCGAACAATCATCGCCGCAGTTCGCTGAAATTCTGACTCCCGAAGCGTTGGCTTTTGTAGCCAAACTCTCGCGCGAGTTTGAAAGCCGCCGGCAAGAGCTGCTGGCCGCCCGCGTCGCACGCGCCAAGCGCCTCGAAGCAGGTGAGAAGCCCGATTTTCTGAAAGAGACCGAGAGCGTCCGGAAATCCGAATGGGTGGTGGCAAGATTACCCAAGGACCTCGAATGCCGTCGCGTTGAGATTACAGGACCAGTTGAACGCAAGATGGTGATCAATGCGCTCAACTCGGGTGCCGATAGCTACATGACCGACTTCGAAGATTCGAACACACCCAACTGGCATAACCAGATTCAGGGCCAAATCAATCTGCGCGATGCGATTCGCCGGCAGATCGATTTCGAAGCGGGTGGCAAACACTACAAACTCAATGCGAAGACGGCGACACTGCTTGTTCGCCCGCGCGGCTGGCATCTCGACGAAAAACATGTTGAGGTGGATCAAAAACGCATCTCAGGCGGCATTTTTGATTTCGGCCTGTTCTTCTTTCACAACGCAAAGGAGCTCATCGCACGCGGCAGTGGCCCATACTTCTACCTGCCCAAGATGGAATCGCATCTCGAAGCCAGGCTGTGGAATGACATTTTCGTTTTTGCGCAGAAAGAACTTGGCATTCCGCAGGGGACAATTCGCGCGACGGTTTTAATCGAAACCATTCTCGCCGCTTTCGAAATGGAAGAAATTCTGTATGAGCTGCGCGAGCACAGCGCAGGACTCAACGCCGGCCGCTGGGATTATATCTTCTCGTGCATCAAGAAGTTCAAGAACGATAAGAATTTCTGTCTCGCCAATCGCGGCCTCGTGACCATGACCTCGCCGTTCATGCGCGCCTATGCATTGTTATTACTCAAGACCTGCCACAAGCGCGGCGCACCGGCGATCGGTGGCATGAGCGCGCTGATTCCGATTAAGAATGACGCAGCCGCCAACGAGAATGCACTTGCGGGCGTGCGCGCCGACAAAGCGCGCGACGCCGGCGACGGCTATGACGGCGGCTGGGTCGCGCACCCGGGCCTCGTACCCATCGCGATGGAAGAATGGAAAAAGGTCTTAGGGGAAAAACCCAACCAGATCGACAAAAAACGCGACGACGTTCTGACATCCGCCTCTGATCTGATGAATTTTCAACCAGAAGCCCCGATCACTGAACAGGGACTCGCATACAATATCAATGTCGGCATTCATTATCTGGGTTCATGGCTCGCGGGTAATGGCTGCGTACCAATCCATAACCTGATGGAAGACGCGGCGACGGCTGAAATTTCGCGCTCGCAGGTATGGCAATGGATTCGCTCTGAAAAGGGGAAACTCGATGACGGTCGCAAGATCACCGCGGAGTTAGTCCGCTCGATGGTACCGGGCGAACTCGAGAAAGTCAAGGCCACAACGGGCGGCGGCGCAACCTATGATGAAGCGGCGAAGATTTTTGTCGAGATGTCGACTTCAGAGAGTTTCGCAGAGTTTTTGACACTGCCGCTGTACGAAAAAATTTAGTGGCATGTGCCACCAAGGGTGCAGCGCTGGCCCGAGCTGTTGTATGAAGACCCGGCTGGTCGATTGGGGTCGGTATAAGGGCGGTTAAGCCATGAGTCGGCTGCGCCCCGGCCAAACGTCGTGGCTGCGGGAGGTGTCCATTTGGTTGAGTTGTTGGCCACCGGCCGGGGAGGCTTGCCGTCTTCGCTCGACTTAATGACTACCAACTGCGGCTTTTCTCCGGAACGTGCGCGATTTTCCACCTCAACCCAAGATTTGTCAGGGAAAGAAATTCTGCCCTTTTTCCAAGCATCCTTTTCATAATGCCCCTTGAACACAGCGCCATCTCGAGCGCGCTCCCAACCTTCACCGTCCTTTAGTCCGTTTTTCAGTTTACCGTGAAAGAAAACGCCATCGGGATACCAAATGGAAGCGCGACCATTTTCGACGCCTTCGACAAAGTCTGCGACATAGCGCAGTAACCCTTCGTCTGCATAAGCGCCCACGCCATGTTCAACTCCGTTAGCGAAATTACCCACAAAATGAAAACCACCGCGCTTATTCTTTCCCCATAATTCCCCAAAGCCGTGGGCAAAACCATTTTTGCACTCACCGCGATATGAATGCCCGGTGGCCGAAGTCCGCACTTTGCATGACGAGGATTGTTTTTTTCCATGAACTTGTATGTAGGTCAAGGGTGGCGAGGCATCAAGGAATTTCCCCTCTAATCCCCGCTGTCTATAATGATTACCTGTGATGGTCATATCAGCGGGGTTATCTTCTTTACTGCTTGCAAGTTTGCGATCGGCTGAGGCGGTAAGTTTAGCGAGAGCGGCGGAAAAATCGGTTTCGGGCGGATTCACCCTTTGCCGCCCCAAACTCTGTGTAATCAATTCGCCACTTTGGACTGCGTCTCTCTGAAAAATGCCATAAAAGTCGATTCTCTGTGAATACTTTTCAAACCATCTGCGCTGGCGACCTTCACCGCTCCGAAGGCCCTCTGTAAGATTACCGGTAAAATGCCAACCATCCTCGTACCAGATCTCCGCAGGGCCTGCTTCAAAACCGTCGGTCCAGGTGGTAAACGACCTGCGCCACGGCTTCTCGTCGATGCGGAGAAATAATCCTTGCGCTTTACCAGCGACGAAATTACCCGCGAGGTAATAGCGCTTACCGAATCGCTTCGCCCAGTACTCTCCTTGGCCCTCCGCAAGACCGTTTTTACAGCCTCCGCGGTAGGCGATTACCTTATGGCCGTTGAGTAGGTAGAAATTGCAGCCCGTGTTCACCAGCGGTTCCGGGAAACGTTTGATATCAGGGCCTTCTAACGTATCTCGCGCGCTTAGGTAGTGACCAGCAAACCAGTTTTTTGCGGTGTCACT
This sequence comes from Leptospiraceae bacterium, assembly GCA_016788945.1. Taxonomy (GTDB): domain Bacteria; phylum Spirochaetota; class Leptospiria; order Turneriellales; family Turneriellaceae; genus Turneriella. Next base: position 9,442 of record JAEUSA010000332.1, on the reverse strand, counting down.
GACAGAATTGTCGAAATCCGCATCGAAATCGTCGGTTGCTGAAAGTAGAGTAATGCTGAGTGAAAATATCAAAATGCGTTGCACAAGCCTCTCCCGATCTTTCGTAAATCAGCTTTATCGGAGCGTCAATTGCTTTTCAATACCTCCAGTTTGCCTTTAAGGAGAACTAAAATTTCATTCTGGATTCGGCCTCGTCTTGATTATTGAAGGAAAGCGCTTGCTCACTTCAAACTCTAACTTTGCACCAACTCGGAATTTGCGTTTCTTCTCGCGTTGGTACAATTCAGAGTCTGGCTGCACGAACTGTTTATAGGCCTTTCCCTTGTAATCGTATTCTATGAAAAAACCGCGAGGTTCATATTGCTTCACGCCTTCGGCGTCGTAGGCATGTTTTTTCACTTTCGCGGTAATCACTTCAGTTTCCGATAGAGCCCATTCGGTAATTTTTTCCGCAGCCGGGGAAACCAGCAGTTCATGTTTATGCGTGACGTAGCCGCAGATCGCAAATAAGACCATACCAATCACTTGGTTTTTGTTCATTTTGAAAAGCGCAACGACCGCCAGTATGCAGAGAGCGATCCAACCGCCATAATGCAGCAGATAGCTCGCAACCGCCAGCTCTATAAGGGCTGGAGTTTGTTCACCAAAAACGAACGCAACAATCTGCACAATAAAGGACACGACACAGATGACGAGGAGACCTATACCTATAGGCCAAGTGTAATCTGTCGGCGTAACTTCACCGGCCTCTGATGAGTCTGCGCGCTTTGTTAACAATGGATCGACGGCGCTTTCTATAAGCAACGCATTCGCGATGGCTTTTTCATCGGAGGTCGAGTAGAATTTGGCCGCGACGATTTTTTTCGATGCGATATAAAATGATAACGTAACTCCTGTAACAAAACTACGCGAACCGCGAAACGTCTCGTGCGAAAATTGGGTAACCTCAGTAATGGGTAGATGCCGTCGGTGCAAAAAGCAGACGATGAAGCGATTCACGACAATTTGTTCTCTCGTGACCGTAAAACCGAGGCGTATCGGTGCAAACACAACCCAGGCGACGGGTATTGTGCACAATAGCACGGCTATGAATAACAGACCATCGAATTTTGGTAATCGAAAGAACGTAATCGCAATAACATAGGCGAGGCCGAAAAGAAACAGGCGATAAAGGAATACAAGGTATATTGCTGCCGCCGTGAGTTTCACGCGAAGGCCATCGGGTGTTTTCGTGAGGGTATACCCGCCGATCTCAGCAGGTAATGGATTTTCATCAGTTTGCGATGGTTTCTTTTGTACTCGCATGCTACGCGTTTTTTTAAGCAGTCTATACGCTTGTGGTTCTATTTTGCGCCGATACTCTTCAGAAGGTTCACCATCTTCTCGAAATTTTTCTTCTTCGCCAAATCCAGTGGAGATTCGTTCGGGTCATGGAAACGGAATTTAAGTCCAGGCTGAAGGTCTACCTTTTTGTTGATCCATATTTCCACCAGACCGGTGTTGTTCTGCGCCACGGCGCGGAATAAGGTATCATCAGCCGGCGGTGTCGATAAGCCCGCCGCATAGAGGAGCTTTACAATTTCAATTGTTTGAGGAGAATAAAGATGAAAATTGAAATCCCAGATGTTCTTGCATTTGTTGGGATTTACGCCTTTCTGCAGTAGAAAATTGATAAAGTCTGTATGCTCGGGTTTAAGATCGCCGTCTGACCTCGGCATGGCATACGTAATTAGGCAATCGCCAAATGTGTCGATTTCATTAACATCATATTTCGCGGCGATCAATAAAGTGATGATATCTTTATTGTGTGCTCGGGCGGCAACCTCTGCAGCATTTAATCCCATTTCGCCAAAACCCAAGTCCGTTCTTTCAGTCAGGCTATCAGTCTTGCGATTAAAGCGTTTCAGGATTTTTTTTACCTCCGTGACGTCGCCTTTTTCCACCGCTGCCATCAGGGCTTGTTCATTTTTGGTCAGAGCAGCGAGGCTGTACGAGGCAATCGCAAACAATGCGCACCATGCAGTTTTTCGTATCATAGAATCCAATGCTCAAAGCTCCGCCGCAGGTTGTCAAGGCAATGCGACCCCGCTGCCTTTTCATTTCCGCCTCATCTCACCTGCCGAACATGCCCCATGGCAGACAAGAAACGCGACGACCTTTTGGTCGAAACCCTCAACCCAGATATGGGCTACTTTTTCCGTACGTCTAAGAAACTCTATGAAACCCGCACAAAGTTTCAAGATCTTGAGATCCATGAACTTCCGCGCCATGGTCGTATGTTACGCCTCGACGGCGTTTTCCAGACTTCAGACCGCGATGAGTTTCTCTACCATGAGCCATTGGCACATGTCGGTGGAATAACAATCGATGGCCCCAAAAAGGCACTGGTCATCGGCGGTGGCGACGGTGGTGCGGCAGAAGAGTTTCTGAAATACAAGACCATCGAAAAAGTTGTGATGGTTGAGCTTGACGGCGGCGTGGTCGACGCGTGCAAAGAACATATTCCCGGCATCTGCGGCGACGCTTTCAAAAATCCCAAACTCGAGCTCCGCATTGAAGATGGTATTAAATATGTCTTTGAGACAAAAGAAACTTTTGATCAGGTTCTTCTTGACCTCACCGACCCATTCGGACCATCCATTGAGCTCTATACCCACGAATTCTATGCACAGATTTCGAAAATCCTCACCGACAAGGGAATTCTCAGTCTGCACATTGAATCACCGATCACGCGCCCCGAACTATACAGCAAACTCTACTGGACTCTGAAGTCGGTGTTCCCGATTGTTAAACCCATGACGAATTATGTCCCCTTGTACGGTACCCTGTGGGGGTTTGCGCTCGCGTCGAAGACGCAAGATCCGACAGCCGTCGACAAAAAAGTAATCCTCGACCGTCTGGGTAAACATGCCTTGGGTGGATTGCAGTTTTACAACGAAGATACGCACCACTCACTGTTTGCGCTGCCTAACTATATTCGCGATATGCTGAAAACCGAACAGAAACCGATCCGCAAAGGTGACACTTTGCCGGTACCTGCCGGGTCAAAGCGCAACCTGAGCCTGTATGAATCAGGCTCATAAGCACGCGAATAGCATCGGGGGGATTTCCCCATCAACGACGAAAAAAGCTGCCGTTTTACGACAGCTTTTTTTATCGACATTTTTTGCCTAAAAAAGTACAGGCTTATTTCAGTTTACGCTCTTGGGCGTCGATACAGAGAGGGGAATTCTTATAAAGGGAGCATAGGAAGATGCTGAGTCACACAAAAAAAATTCTACTCATGATAGCGCTGGTGGCATTTACGGGAACGGTTCCTGCCATTGAAGAATCATTCAAGGCGGGAAAAGACAGCCAGAAGGCTAAAGATCTCGAAGATACCGAAAAGCGTCTCGACGACCAAATACGCCAGGTGGCTGAGCGGTTGCAGGCTTTGTACACGTTGCGTGATATCGCGCCAAAAGTTAAGCTGACACCGACGCAGACTATTTTTTCCACGGGAAAAGATGAGGACGGCGACTATATTGAACTGGTGGCCTATACCTTTAATCCGCAGTCATATAACTACGGCAAACCGGTGGGCACTGCGGCTAAAACGATGCGCCTGTATTTTAACGGCAAAGATCTTGCTCGCATCAAGACAATCATTGACGACCAGAATTTTTACGAGCAGTATAAGTACTATACGAAGTCTTCACATCCGAACCCGGCGAAGGGCAACCCGAATGAAATGCTGCTGGCAACTTCATTCAATAAACCAACCGATGTAGCCGAGAAAACACCCGACTACAAAGTGAAACTCGCCGACGTAGAAAACGATCCGACAAACCCGAACCGTATCAAGTTTAAGCGCGATTTTTATATCGAGCACCTGATTTATTTTGAGAAACTGTTCCGGTTTACTTTTGAATTCCAAAAGCGTGGTGCCTCAAACGGTGATGTTGAAACCATCAACCGTATGAAGAGTTCACTGCGCTATTGACACAGGGGAGCTATGGCTCCCCCTACCGGCCCGCATCTTTCTCCCTTTAGGCGACAAAGCCGCCAAGAAAAACTCTATCAGGCTAAGCTCGAGTCTCTCGAGCTTTTCGTTCGCGTCATCGCCCACGATCTCAATGGCCCCCTGACTGGTCTTAACCTGACGTTACAGGCCTGCAAAAAACTCGCAAAGACTGCAGCGATGCATAAGTTGCTCGATACGATGGATCATGATTTATCCTCGGCGACGAGATTGTTAGAAGAACTCAAATCGCTCAACAAGCGAGAAATTTTTCGCCCGCAGCCGCTGGACATCAGCAGCGAAATCGCCAAACTCGCCGAGCAGGTCAGCGCCACGCCGCGCTTACCCATAACCATCGAAGTGAGCGCTGGAGCGGGCAGGCTGCCGGTCGCGGGCGACCTCTCGCGGTTGCGCCGCGCTTGGCAAAACATCATTCGTAATGTCATCGATGCGGCCGAGGCGCGGGGCGGCGAAAAGGTAAAACTCAATATCTTCACACGGCGTACGGGCAATTTCGCCCGTATTCAGTTTGCCGACAATGCCGGCGGCATCGCTCGATCGCGCGTCAGCCGTGTCTTCGAACCCTTCTTCACAACGCGCGGGGAAAAGAACCGCGGGCTGGGCCTTTTTATCGCCCGCAAGATTGTCGGCGAACACGCGGGAAAAATTCGGGTCGTATCTAAGAAGCCATTTACGAGGGTGACCATAGACTTGCCGCTGATGCCATGAGCCGCTCTTCTTCAGCCCCATTTCTCGACCTTGAAGTCGACGGAAAAAAAAGCTCAAACCGAATCATGCTCGTTGAGGATGTCGAATCGATACAACTCGCGATTCGGGACTTCCTATTCTCGCGCTATGATGTGCAGGTAGCCTCGAACGCCGAGCAGGCATTGATGACGCTCGCCATGTCACCCGATATCGAGCTGCTCATAACCGACGTCAAACTACCGGAAATGAACGGCTTCGAGCTCGGCCGGCTCGCGCGCAAGCTCAGGCCTGAAATTCCGATCATTATCATCACATCTTATGACGTGAATGAGTTCATTGACATTATTAGAGAACATGGTTTCGCCCAAGTTATTACCAAGCATGGTCGCATGAGCCTCAGAGAAATTGAGGTGACGATTGATAAAATGCTGTCGGGTGATATTTTTGGCGTGCAGAAATATTTTCCGCAGATGAAAGAGGTCCAGGCTTCGCTGACTTCGTTTCCGCGTACTTTCGCGAATGATACGCTGTATAGCTGCAAAGTGAAATCACTTTATGAACGCGGCGAGCTGACCGACCGCATTGCTGCTCAATTCAAATCGCAGAAAAAGGCCCCCGAATCGACCATCAAACTCGTGCTCGACGAAATTACCTCGAATGCGATGTTCCGCGCTCCCGTGGGGGACAGCGGAGATTTCAAATATCAAACCAAACACAGCCATCATGATATTCTGCTGGCACACCAAGATATCGTGCTCGACGAAGAAGACCAGTTTATTCTTCAATTTGGTGTCAGCGACGAATGGGTTATCATGTGCTGCATCGATCCCCATGGACGCCTTACTAAAAAAGAAATACTCTACCGGTTACATCGGCATTTGAGCAACGACGCCGAATCGGGCTTACCGGCCGGCTTGCACGATCCGCATGGTCGGGGCATTTTTCTGCTACGCGAGCAATTATCTTCCCTTGTATTTAACATCGCGCGTGGGCGCAAGACCGAGGTTATCTGTCTCTACAACACGGTGGCTGCGCAGGCGTATAAGAATATTTCTGTCTACGAAATCGATACAGTATGACCACGGGTGCAGAGCCTATTATTTCGCTCAAACAACTGAGCTTCTCCTACGGCAAGAGGACCATACTCGAAAGCCTCGATCTGGAATTCACACCGGGTAGTTTTACGGTGATCGCGGGAGAATCGGGCAGTGGCAAAAGCACGTTGCTTTATATACTCGGGGGATTCCAACGTCCCAAATCAGGTGAGTACCTGTTTCAGGGTCGCCGCGTCTACAGACTATGGGGTGAGTACGGCCTTGGTGCATTTCGTAAGCGCAACATCGGCTTTTTATTTCAAGATTTTCGCCTCTTGCCGTTTCTCACCGTCGAACAAAATATCCGTTTTCCTTCGCTTTTTTCCGGACAGGCGTTGAACATAACGCAAATGCGCAGCCGTATGGAAAAGCTCGGCATTGCACACCGTTCGCGTGCATACCCGACAGAAATCTCAGGCGGCGAGGCGCAGCGTACGGGGCTGGCACGCGCGTTGTTGATGAATCCACCCGTATTGCTGCTTGATGAACCGACGGGCAACCTCGATCATGCGACAGAAATCGCGATCGTCTCTCTGCTTGAAGACATTCGCCGCGAAGGCATCACGCTGATCTGTGTCTCGCATAGCGCGTACATTATGCAACATGCAGACCGTGTTCTTGATCTCGCCGCAGGCAAACTAACAGAACGCAGCAAAGGCGGCCCGCCCAAAAAACGGATCAAAAGGGCGGTGAAATGAATTTACTCCGGTTTATTTGGCGACGTATTTTGCTGATCGGTTTTATTGCGCGCAAACATTTTTTCCGCAATGCGCTATCATCGGTCGGGCTGTTTCTGTCGCTGCTCGTGGTCATCACGATTCTCGGCGTCTTGGATCCTTTGAAAGATATGATCCGCCGCAAAATGGAATCGAGTCTGCCGCCGCAAACGCTCCGCCTGGTGCCCGAACTCAGCCAGATGGGAAAAACAAACCGCAGCTGGAACCTGTTTCGCAAAGAACAGGATAATCTGATGCCGATTACTTCGCGCACCATCGAACGCGCTAAAAACTGGGGAAAAAAGGGCGATGTACGCAGTGTTTATGCGACGCAATTATTGCAGCAACCGGCGATCGGGCGCTTTGAAGATCCGATTCTCTCTCAGTTAGGTTTTTCTTTCGACGTCGTGCTGCAAGGCGTGCCACACCATATGATGAAGCCGTTACTGCGCTGCAAGGCGCCACTCAAAGGAACACAGGTTGAAGACAAAGGCGATAAACTCATCGATGAAATACCCGTCATCGTACCTGAAACCTACCTCGAGATCATGTATGCCTATGCGATGATTAACGGCTTACCCAACGTCAGCGCACAGAATCTGATAGGTCTTAAACTGCGTGCGCAACTCGGCCAGAGTATCGTCGGCACCAAATGGTCCAAAACAGAGGACGCATTGCTTGTCGTCTGCGGCTTTGCGCCGGCCGGAATTGTTTCTGCACTGGGCGTACCGCTCGATTGGGTGCAGAAAAAGCACCGCGAGCGCGGGCAAAAGAATGCGCTGATGAGTTTTGACCAGATTTTCGTCGAGGTATCCAACGAAAAAGTGCTTCCCGAAATTCTGAAAGCAGCACGAGCCGAACGACTGCGCGTTCCCGAGCAGAACAAAAAATTCGATCAGATTCTCAAATCATTGGCCAAACTCGACCTGATTTTTCTTATCATTGCCGTTATTCTCGGTTCGCTGGCGGCAATAGCGCTGGCGAATTCGTTTGCCTTACTCGCCGTGCAGAATCGCTACGAATTCGGTCTCTATCTCGTGTTCGGCTCATCCATGTTTTTTCTCTGGTTTTTGCTGGCGATAGAAGGTGCCCTATGGGGATTCATCCATTCTGCGCTTGCGGTATGGATGTCGGGGCCGGCGCTCGCTTTTTTGCAGACGCATCTTGCCGAAGTTCCCTGGTTTACGAGTTTATCTGGAACTGATCTTAGTGAGCTGAAACTTGCCCTATCGGCCGGCCAGAAGACCCTCATCTATACCAGTGCGGTGCTGATCAGTGCTCTGGCATCTCTGTTGCCCGGTGCAATCGTGCTCGGCAAAAAGACGTTGGCGTTGGTCAAAAAAGATTAACAGACTACGGCCGCGGATAACGCTCTGCGGCAAATTTCAAAATACGTTCGCAATCCACTGCGCTTTGCTCTTTAAATTCGTACACGATCAGTTTCTCAATCGCTCGACCGATCGCGGGTATTCTGACATTCGCCTCGATATCGATATGGCGTTTGCTGCGATCGGTGCCGTCGGGGGCGTAGAGTGCCCGTTCGGTAAAATTAATCGCTGAATTTACAATGCGCAGCACAGTTTCTGAGCGGTATTCACGTTTTTTGCGATCAAGAGTCGTGACTTCATAACACGCGAGGGCCTCGCCATTGGCGAGAAGTTTCTGTGCGAATAACGGCAGTGCTGTTTTGATCAGCAGCTTGTACTCGCGCGTTCTGAGATCCCCCGTGTCGTCTTCTTTGAGTAGAATCGCCGCCGCAAACATATCCCATATGTGCAGGTTTTTGTAGCGCTCTTCGCGTATTTCTACGAGCTGCTCGAACGAAAAAGGAAACCGATGATCGAGGGATGCCTGTTGCACAAGTTGAATTCCGAAAAGACAGAGTGTCGGTCAAAAACATTTTGCCAACGGGCGCTCCGCACCCGAATAGACAGACTGGAGGGGCAAAACATTATGCGTTACCAATTGCGCCAAGAGTTTCCTTATCCGATAAAGACTGTCATAGCCGCGCGCGAGCTGCGATATGACGATATCGATAATCAACCAGGCCTGAAGTCACAGGAACTGTTGGGTGTCGAAAATGATGGGCCTGTCGTTATTACTAAACGGCTTTTTCGCTTCGGTTCTGCGATACCCGAAATCGTGAAGAAAATGGTGCCCGCCGGTTTGCTCGAAATGGTCGACACAAATTATTTCCATACCGAAACTTATCTCAGCAAATTTACAATGCATTCAGAATATTCGCCCGATAAGGTAAAAATTACCGCCACCTGTCCTTACACTGCGCTGAATGATAACCTGACGGTTCGTGAATATGACGTCCACGTTCATGTCAACATTCCACTGGTGGGTACAACCGTGGCCAAGGCGATCGCCGAATCGCATCGCGAGGCGCTGGTCAAAGACCATGCAATCATCCTCAAAGCCTGCGCAAAACTGCTCGCCGGCGAATCGGCTTGACCGCCCGGCCAGCGGGTTTACGTTCAGACCTATGAAAAGCAGAATCTTCGTGATCGTAACCGCGCTGATCGCCACATTATCGCTTTCGGCGGATGCAAAATCGGCTGCAAGAGCAGAAATTGGCCGGCAGCTGGAGCTCTTAAAGAAGGGTGAAGTAGACAAACTCAGGTTGCGTTTTACCCAGCGCCAACGTGAGCGCGTCACGGCCGATAAAGTGAAAAATGCGCAGGCTGAGCTCAACAATTACACGCTCGACGACCTTGTCGCCTCGGTAATTGAAGACACCTACAGAGGCCAGAAGACTATCAAAATCAAAATGAAGAATGGCCGCACGCTGACTACGCTCGTCCAACAGGGTGGTGAATGGTACGCCGATACAATATGGTTTAGATAAAGAGCAATCTGAGCACCGTTCTTGGTGCTCGATTTTCACCGACGACCTTAGATCATGACCGACGCAGAGT
>JAEUSA010000322.1 GCA_016788945.1 Leptospiraceae bacterium | reverse complement strand
ACACTAAATTTTCGCGATAGTTTTCCGTCTTTTTTTGCACAAAAACACAGAGAAAATTCACCCGGTAAAATAGCGTTAATGTTGCAGAAGCCCTGAAACACAGGGGGCTGCGCGGCAGGTCGCTGGTGCAATTTTTCTGCGAACTCAACTGCCCTAATCGCAGCGGATTCTCCCGCAAATTCTTCGAATTTGCTGGACGGGGCGCCATTCTGGCACGAATCCGCGGCGATTTTTCGCCTCCACAGCGAAAACGGGCATCTGTTTTCGCAGAAAAATTGCCTTTTTATGCAGCTGTCGCGACCTGCCGCGCAGCCCCACAGTGCGCCTGCAGCATTTCCGAAAAAATAATGGCAGGGTCACCCTGAATATGTTATATGGTACGAAACGCTCGGCAGATAAGCCGGCGGCACCGCGGAATCAACACCGCGTCGCGGAGGAAAACATGGCATTGGTAGACAGACTTAAATTTAACGGTGGGGCAGACGACATCGCATGGAAATTCCCCGATGAGGGCATTACCTGGGGCGCACAGCTGATCGTCGCAGAATCACAGGAAGCAATCTTTTTCAAAGGCGGGCAATGCCACGACCTGTTCGGGCCGGGCACGTATACGCTGAAATCCAACAACATACCGTTGCTCGAAAAATTCGTCAATATGGCATTCGGTGGCGACACGCCATTTGCCGCCGAAGTCTGGTTTATTTCGAAGCGCATCTTTCAAGGTATTGGCTGGGGCACAAAAACACCGATTCAAATCGAAGATCCGAAATTCGGTATTTTGACCAACCTGCGCGCCTTCGGTGTTTACGGCATTCGCGTGGCAGATACGCGCGTGTTTGTCAAAGAAGTCATCGGCACACAGGGCAAAACGACCACAGAAAGTATACAAGATCTGATGCTAAGCACTATCGTGTCCGATATCGAAGAAATGCTGTCGCAGGTTGTGCATGAGCAGAACATCGATATCATCCGCATCAACACACAGCGTTCAAAAATTGAAGAAGCCTTCAAACCGCTGCTGGCAAAAAAATTCGAAAGATTCGGCATTGCGATCGAGCAATTCGAAATCGAATCGTTGAATATCCCGCAAGACGATCCGGGTTACCAGGCACTGGTCAAAGCCAAGGCCGAACGCGCTGCCAAAGTCGAACAGGCGATGGGCGATAAAGCACAGATGGATATTCTTGGTCAGGCATATGCACAGAAGCGCATGCTCGACATCGGTGAAGCTTCGGCGAAAAACGAAGGCGCGGGTGGTGGCATGATGCAGGCAGGCATGGGCATGGGCATGGGCCAGATGATGGGCAACATGATGGGCCAGATGAACGTCAGCGGTCAGCCGGCGGCAGATGACCCGGCAGCAAAAATTGCCAAGCTCAAGGGCATGCTCGATCAGGGCCTGATTTCGCAAGACGAATTCAACGCGAAAAAAGCGAAAATCCTCGAATCGATGTAATTTCGCAAGTTTGCGCCTGAGTTCTCAGACGGGGCGGCCCCTCTCGCCGCCCCGCGTTATTCAACAAACGAACAAACGTATTTCTCTTATACTGCGCGGCAGCGGCAAAGATGCACGATTGCCGATTCTGAAAAGTATAACCGACTATGTTGTATCGAGCGGTGGTAAACGTATAAGGCCATTGTTCACCTATTACCTCGGTAACGCGCACGGCCTTTCGGCCAATGAGCTCATCGATCTCGGTGCGCTGATCGAAATCGTCCATGCCTCAAGCCTTTTGCACGACGACGTCATAGACGGCGCCGACGAACGCCGCTCTCGCCCCACTGCCTCAAAGCTGCACGGCAATAAGGTTGCGGTTCTCGCGGGTGATCACCTACTCTCCACAGGCCTGAAGCATCTGAATACATTCGGCAATCAGAGTTATATGGATATCTTCACGCACGCAATTCGGGCGTTATCTGCCGCAGAATTGCTGCAGATGGAATACCAATATAACCTTAAGACCACGGAAGATATACATGACCGGGTAATTGAGGGGAAAACCGCCGTATTGTTCGAGGCCGCGGGCGCGTTAGTCGCCGTCATGCGGGGAGAACGAAATCCGTATGCCTCGGAAACCGCAAAATTGGGCCATCTGTTTGGACGCTATTTTCAGTTGCGCGATGATTATCTCGACTATTTTGACAGCGAGCGCCTTAAAAAGAAAGGCCTACAAGATTTCACGGGCGGTATTGTCACGCGACCGCTGATGAAACTGCTGCAGACGGCTGATCGCACCGAAAAAAACCTGATTCATGCGCAGTGGCCCGGGCGCGGGCGGCAAACCTCAGCTGTGGATGCCAATCGTATTCTGAGCCTGATGCGCAAACACCGCATCGACGTCGACTGTGCCGCAGAGCTCGAAGCTCTCGAAAAACAGATATTGCGGGGTCTATCGGCGCTGCCAGGTGCAGCGGCCCGAGAGGTCATCAGCCGCGAGTTTCAAAAAATCCTTGCCGTGCGCGCGGCGTAAATTGCTGTATCTGATCCAAGGGGGATTCATATCCATGAAAAAGACACTTTCTCTGCTCGTATTTATACCGCTCATGAGCCTTGCGGCCAAGAGCAAGGCAGAAAACCTCGCTGACCTCAAGTCGGCCGATGACGCTATTGCCATCAAAGCAGCGCAAGAACTCGGCAACGACGGCGTGAAAGACGCCATTGAACCTCTCGGTGAACTCGTAAAAAGCAAGCGCGCCGCCGGCGTGCGCATCGCGGCGGCTTCGGCACTCGGCCGCATGGATGTCAAAGGACGTCCGACAACGATTTTGCGCGAGGCGATTGAAGCCGATCAGGACAATCAGGTTATCTACACTGAGCTTCTTGCCCTGATGAACCTCAAAGACATCAAGAATGAAGACCTGAAAAAGGCGATCGAGTACTGCGAGAATAACAAGAAGTCTGATCCGTTTATTGCGGACATCCTTGTGCGTATTCGCAAAGTTTTCCCGAAAGAAGAGAAGAAAGACGCACCTGCTGAACCGAAACCGGCGGCGACGGCTGATAAACCAGCCGACAAACCGGCAGAGCCAGCCCCCGCAAAATAATACGTGCTGGATTCCAGCTTATCAGGGAGGAAGCTCACGCTCCTCCTTTTTTTTTGCCTGCTGAGCAGCGGAGTTTACGCAGGCGATAACACCAAAGAGTGTAACTTTTCACTAAAAGAAGAAGTTCCCAAAAATATCAAGTTTACTGTGCAGTCAGGGCGCGTAGCGTTTCTCTGCAAAAATGATAATTTCTTTCTGCGCGGTACGGTGACGCGTACGCTGCCTTGGCAACTCACCAGCCGCATTTTTGAAACGATGGCCGATCGCCTGAAGGCCGAGACGCTGGAAAAATGGCCGTCGGGACGCCTGTACCGCATTCGCTCCGATAAACAAGAAAATAACAAGACTCTGGTCTGCGGCTACCATTCGCGTGACCAATATTCGATGGAATTGTGCGCGCCTGACGATGACAAAAACGCCGCTGCCGATCTCGTGCGCGGGGTGATTCGGGAATTCCGCAAGATATCGCCCGAAGCTTCACCGCTACTGAAATCCGCCGCTTTATATTCGCAAAAGCGTGTTTTTACCGAAGAAAACGAAACTCGCGAACCTGCACTACTGGCGCTGACCATGCCACCCGGATACGTCGAAGTGACGCGGCGCGAGAACCGGGCGCTGTTTACCGACGCTGCCGGGCTTGCCGAGATGGAAATTTTTTATGAAATTTCTGAACTCGCGCTCGATTCAGAACTCGCGCACAAGGTGTACCGCAAATCGATCAGCGGCTTTCTGAGTAAACAGGGGCCGTGGAGAATCGAAAAAGAAGAAGCCGCGGAAAAAAAAGGGAATGCAATTTGTTTATCGTTCACCGACAATGATACGCGGTTGAGCCATTATTGCTACACGGTAATCGCACAAGAAACGGGTGCGAAGAAACGATACCTGCGGATTGCCTTTGTCGGGGCGTTTTTGCGCGAGGCGGTTGACCGAGCCAAGCTGATGGCCGAGCAGCAAGCATTGCTCAACCAGTGGGCAGACACCATTCGCAAGCACAGCAAGTAACTTTGGATTTTTCAAAAGCAGAACTCGAACGCTATAGCCGACAAATTCTGTTGCATGGAATAGCAGCGCAGCGCCGACTCAAAGCAGCACGGGTTCTGGTGATTGGTGCGGGTGGTTTAGGAGCCACGCTATTACCCTCGCTCGCTGCCGCAGGGATCGGCAGCATCACCATTGTTGACGGCGACCGCGTTGAACAAAGCAATCTCGGAAGACAGAATATATTCCGCGAACGAGATATCGGTAGGCAAAAGGCACTCGTCGCGAAAGAATTTCTGCACGATTTGAATCCACACATTTCAGTCACCGCCGTCGAGCGCGCGTTTAACGCAGGCGATGCCGGCTTAGTCGCAGCAGCAGACATCGTCTGCGAAGGCAGCGACAGCCTCGCCAATAAATTTCTCGTCAACGACCTCGCACTCCGCGCCAACCGGCCGGCGTTCATCGCCGCACTCGGCAAAGACCAGGGACATGCAATGTTTATCCACCAGAGTGATTCGGCGTGTTATCGCTGCGTGTTCGATGAGATCGACGCGAGCGTACTACCGACCTGTGCCGGTGAGGGTATTCTGAGCACGTTTCCGGCTGTCGTTTCTGCGTCTGTTGCGCACGCCCTCGTAAGTCACCTGCTCACACCGCTCGACGCGGGCACGTTGTGGGTGTTTGAGAAAAATCATTGCCGCAACATTCAGATAAAAAAAAGGAAAGGCTGCGACCGGCATCCATGAAGCGCAAGAAAAAATCACCCCCGCGGAAAAAGGCAGTCAAAAAGAGTACGATCCGCCGCCGCGGCGTCTATGCGCTGGCGCTCTCTGGCGGTGCCGCACTCGGCGCCTACCAGGCTGGGGCAATACACGCATTGTACGAGGCCGGGCTCAAAATTCGTTATGTCGCCGGTAGCTCGATCGGCGCGCTCAACGGTTATCTTGCGGCGACTGGCGAAATAGAGGCAATGCTGAGCTTCTGGCAGAAGATTGACCAGAAAAAACTGATCACGATCAACTCTTTCACCAAGTTATTCTTTTCCGGCACGCCATCGCTGCTCACCGACGATCTGCAGCGCAAAATGGTCGAACAACACGTCAGCCTAGAAAAGTTGAAAGCTGCGGGCCGCGAGTATATTTGTTCAACGATCAGCATCAATACGGGTAAATTGTACTTTTTTAACGGCGCTGAAGCCCGCACCGATAAGGAACTGCAGGAATTCATTCTGGCCTCTGCGGCTGTTCCCGGTGTGTTCCCACCTGTAAGAATCGGCGATGAGCTCTTCATGGACGGCGGGCTGGTGCGCAATACGCCCGTCGAAGCGCTGGAGCATAAGAAGACGGACGCGATTCTGGCTATCAGCATGGAACCCGAAACGTATCCGGCAGAACAGATACAGAATACGGCGCAAATTGCGTTGAGAACTCTGAGCATATTCTTCCGTAGCCAGGCCAACGACGCCGTTCAGCGCGCCATGTTGTCACGCAAGAGGCGGAGTAAAAAAGTGCTCTTGCTGCGGCCGCACTACTCGCTCGAACTGCAGCAATACGAATTCGATCAGAAAAAGATTTCGGCTATTCTCGAACAGGGGTACAAAGAGGCCAAAGCTTTTATTCACAAGCACCGTCTGCATTAGAATCATTATGAACCCACCCATTAACCCACATCAATTACCCAAAATTGATTTGCACCATCATTTTGACGGTGCGTTTGTGATCAAAGATCTCTACGCAGAAGCGCAGCGCCGGGCGTTACCACAAGGCCGGCTGACTGCCGATGAATTCCGTGCCCGCTGTCAGGTAAAACCCGAATGCCGGTCGTTGACAGAATTTCTTGCGGTGTTTGATTTTTTTTATGATATCGCGCAAGACTTGCAATTTCTCAACGCGCAAGCGGCACAATTGCCCAAGCGCATGGCCGAAACCGGTGTCATCTATCTCGAAACACGCTTCGCACCCCATCTGTTCACAGGCTCGCGCTTTTCGGCGGCCGAAGTGACAGAAAGCGTGGTTGCCGGCCTCGAGCAGAGTTCGGCGGTACCTGTACGGCTGATTATTTGCGCGATGCGCAATGCGCCCTTGGCTCACGTGCAGGAGTTAGTCGATCTTTATCACCGCTTTCAGGCGCGCGGGGTGTGTGGCGTCGATCTGGCGGGTGACGAGTCGCGGTTCGCTTGCCGCGAATATGCCCCGGCGTTCGATCGCGCGCGCGAGGCAAAAGTCCCGATCACGATCCATGCCGGTGAGGCAACTGGGCCACAATCGGTCATTGACGCTCTCGATTTATTCCATGCACGCCGCATCGGTCATGGAATCAGGTCAATC
>JAEUSA010000288.1 GCA_016788945.1 Leptospiraceae bacterium | reverse complement strand
TCCGACATATATGCTGCTGTTTTTGTTCATGGGCATGGGCGGGGTAATTCTCGCCGCCATCGCCGCGGCGATTTATCGACGGCCACGGATGGCCAAGGTCAGCGCTGCGCAAGGAAACGCATCTGAGCGCTGACCGTCGGCCACGGATTCCTCGTTAGGGGTAGGTTTAAACCTACCCCTAACGAGGCAACAACATGAACTCTGCTTATATCCTGCTTATCATCAGCGCCGTCATCTGGGGCGGTGTTTTTCACGTTATCAAATACCCGCTCGCTGTCGCGCCGCCGTTCGTGCTATTGATCGCGCGCTTCACGCTGACCGCGATCATTCTGCTGCCGTTTCTCATCAAAGATGGCAATTACCGGCTGGTCTTCAGCCGCCGCAATTTCGCCAGTGTGTTGCTGCTTTCCATCGTCGGCATCTGCGGTTACAATATTTTTTTCACCTATGGCATGCAGCTGAGTGACGCCGCGACCGGTTCGCTGATCATTGCGGCAAACCCCGTGATGACAACGCTGCTGGCCCGGTTGTGGAAAAAGGAACAGATTTCTGCCGTGCGGTGGGGCGGCATTTTGCTCGCCTTTGTCGGGCTCGCCTACATTGTCTTTCAGGGACGTTTTGATAATGCTCTGCACTTGCAATTGGGGCCGGGCAACCTCGTTCTGCTTGGCGCGCCGCTCGTATGGGCTATCTACTCGATCGAAAGCCGCGAAGTGATGCAGCGCGTGCCTTCGACCGTGCTCACCTCGGCACTCGTGTTGCTCTCGCTGCCGCCACAGGCTGCGGTCGCCGCTTATCAGATCGAAGGGTATGCCTGGGCCACAAGTCCGCCGTTCTGGCTCGGCGTCGCGTACCTCGGCATTCTGGCCACCGGGGTATCATACCTCGCATGGAACGAAGCCATCAAACGCATCGGCGCCGCACGCAGTTCTGTTTTTGTGAACCTGATTCCGGTAACCTCGCTCGCGATTGCGAAAGTGCTCGGCCAACCATTGTATGCGCATCATTACTTAGGTGGATCTATTGTTGTTCTCGGAGTGATTCTGGCCAGCCAAGGTGGCGCCAAAAAGCGCGAAACTCAATAGCCCTGTGCCAAGACTGCTGCTGCGACTTTGTGGAACGCCGCACGGTTGGCACCTTCGACGTAGCTGACCTGCTTTTCCGCGCGCTCGGCATGGCGACTGTAATCGACGCAGGTTGCATGAATCGCATCCATCGTCTCGCGCAATCGCCGCTCGACGTCGCCGGGGCTCCAGAAAAGATGCTCGGCATTTTGTGCCATTTCAAAACCGCTGGTCGCAACACCACCGGCATTGGCGGCTTTGCCGGGCGCGAATAAGACGCCTGCTGTGTGCAACTTGCGGATTGCCTCGGCCTCGCAAGGCATATTAGCCCCCTCGGCAACTACCCGAACCCCGGCGGCGAGCAACGCGTCAGCATCAGACGATGAAAGTTCGTTTTGTGTCGCGCAAGGTAGCGCGATGTCGGCCTTGAGACCCCAAGGGCGTTTACCCGTAAGGAACGTCAGGTTTTTTTGTTCGGCAAAATCTCGCAGGCGACCGTGCCGCCGAAATTTGCATTCCATAATTTCTTGCAGCAGACCATCCGCCAAGCCATTAGGCATGCTCAATGTGCCGTCAGAGTCACTGAGACTCACAACCTGCATACCTTGCTTGAGGCATTGTTCTGCCGCATAGAGGGCAACCTGCCCCGAGCCACTGATCGCCACGCGTTGGTTGTGGATTTCCATAGCAGCATGCCGGAGCATCGCCGTGAGAAAAAATACGAGCCCATAGCCGGTGGCCTGCGGGCGCAGCCATGAGCCGCCATAACCATGCGCCTTGCCGGTAATCGTGCCGTCGTGCTGCCCGGCAATCTCGCGGTAGCGCCCGAACAGAAAGCCGATCTCTCGTTCCCCGACGCCAATGTCACCGGCAGGCACGTCGCGCCATGGTCCGAGTTCACGCCACAGGCCGTCGATAAACGCACGGCAAAAGTTCATAATCTCGACGTCAGTCTTTCCTTTAGGATCAAAATCCGCACCACCTTTGCCGCCGCCCAGAGGCAAACCCGTCAGCGCATTCTTGAAGACTTGTTCGAACGCAAGAAATTTGAGTATCGAAAGGTTGACCGTCGGATGAAAACGCAGACCGCCTTTGTAAGGACCCAGCGCACCGTTCATTTGCACCCGGTATCCACGATTGACCTGCGGCCGACCGTCGCGATCAGCCCACACGACACGAAACTGCACAATCCGTTCGCTTTCAGTCAGACGCTGCCAGAGATTCGCTTGTTGCCACGCCTGATTGTCACGATATTCGGCGCCGATGGTCAGCGCCATTTCGCGCAGAGCCTGCGCACATTCGGGTTCTTGGATAGCAAGAGAATCGGGTATGGATAATAACGTATCAGGCATGGATTCGCTCATAATCCGCGAACAGAGAAACGCCGGCAACCACTTAGGGGTGCGGGCGCGTTTTGTGGGTACGCGGCGAACGGGGCAGCCGTCACAATAATACCATACTCACGAAAACCGCAAGCAGCGAAGCGCTTTAGTCGTCGACCAGGAGGTCAACGACCTACTGGCAGCGGTTTTTTCCTAAAAACCGCGAGGCTTGCGGTTTTCTATGCACGACAAGGCTGAACCGTTCGCAAGTCTCAAGAGCCCACAAAACGCGCCCGCACCCACCACTTAGGCAAGTTCTACAAAACCGGTAGCGCGTTTATCGCACACCCGATAGAATGGCCTTCGCATGCCATCTGAATCTACCGAAAAAACATACATCCCGTTGCGCTCAACGCACTCTTGGCTATCGAACCCGCTCGATTGGGCACCGATCGACCGGCTAATTTTGTTAGCAGGCATGACGCTACTCATACCGCTGTTTTTCGGCGGAGCGCTGTTGCTGGCGCTGATTCTCGCGCCACACTGGTTGCGTAGCGGCGTTGCGGTGCCATTGCTCATGTTCTATGTCGCCTATACCCTGTTACTGGGGGGATTTATTCTGCGAGCATTCTATTTGCGAAAGGCAACTGATCGCTGGCCGTTGTTTGAAGATTTTATCATTTATTCATACGTCATTGTAACCTACGTGCAATCATGGGCGTCAGGCACACATTTCACCAGCGGTATGCTCTTGCTGATGATCGGCGTCTATATGGCGTCGGCGCTGGCAGATATCCGCAAGATTTACCGCGCCTACATGCTCGTCGCCGTATTATTCACCGTAGTGTGCATCGCCGAAGGCAGCGGAAAATTCCGTTTTGCGCCGGTTTTTGCACGACCACCCTATAACACCGATGGTTCTTCGGTGAGCGCCTGGTTCTGGATTCAAGCGATGCAGATTGCGGCACTCATTATTCTCACGCGCATCGGTATTATGGCCACGCGACGGTGGGTCGAACGCGAAAATCTTTTCCGCGAAATGTCGACGATCGATGGTCTCACACGGCTCACCAACCGCCGATCGTTCATCGAACGCAGTGAAACTGAATTCGCGCGCGCCAGCAGAATTCCGATCACCGGTATTTCATGTGTTATGATCGATATTGACCATTTCAAGAAAATCAACGACACGCTCGGTCATCCGGCGGGAGATACAGTACTGATCGAAACGGCATCACTACTGCTTTCGCAGCGGCGGCAGTACGATGAAGTCGCGAGATATGGCGGAGAAGAATTTGCGATTTTGTTGCCCGATACCTCGCTCGAAGACGCGGCAAAAATTGCCGAACGTTTACGCGGCAGTATTGCCGCGCAGAATATTCTGATCGACGGCAAACCGGTAAAAGTTACCGCCAGTTTCGGTGTCGCGAGTTTTCCCGGCCCGGGCATTGAGAGTATCGGCGATCTGCTCAAAGCGGCCGATGATGCGCTCTACAAGGCGAAATACGCCGGACGCAACCGCGTGGTGGCAGGGCGTAAGAAACCAAGGCTTTCCGGCAAAAGAAAACGCGGACGAAGTGTTATTTGAAATACAGCGCTTGCAGTTCGCGCCGGTAGCGCTGCTCGATAACCCGCCGGCGGGGTTTCAGCGTCATTGTCAGCTCGGCACCTCGGTGAAAACCGCGCGGTAAAATATGGCATGCATGGGGCGCCGCGTATGACGGCAGCCCCGAAGCTTCGAGCAACGTGGCGAATTCGTGACGGTAGAGAGCGAGCGCGGGTCCGTAAGTAAGTTTTTGCCAGAATTGCGGATGCATTTCGGGTTCGGCCGCGAGTTTGCTTCCGGGTTGAACAAAACCTTCGTTTTCAGCCCACTGCAGTAACGCAGCAAAATCGGGTACCACGAGTGCGACGGTCGAACGCCTACCGCTGCCGAATACCAGAACACGACCTACGTAACGGCTTCCGCGGAGCACGTTCTCGACGAGTTCAGGAAAGATTATTTCACCGCCGGCCAGCCTGAATGCATTGGTTTTTCGACCGATAACCATGAGGTTACCGCTCTCGACAGTACCAATATCACCCGTTGCATAATGCATCGCGGCACCTTCGGTCGCGCCTAAGGCTTGCATCGTGTCAAAATATCCGGTGAAGACGTTATCGCCATTCACCACAATTTCGCCGACACGGCTGCCGTTCCATAGTAATTCCTCGTTAGCATCGATTTCGACGTGCACCCCCGGTAAGATGCGACCGACAGCGCCGGGAAAATTGCGCGCGGGTCGCCGCAGCGCCGTGACGCATTGTTCGGTCGAACCGTAACCCTCGAGCACCTGAAAACCCAGCGCGCGCAAGGTTTCATCGACTGCAAGCGGCAGTGGCGCATCGCCCATGATTGCATAACGCAGCCCGGGGCTGACCGAGCGTACCACGCCGCGAAACACAAAGCGCTGCAACAACCAACGCATCGGCAAAAGATACGCCAGCCTCGCAATATCGGCAAACGCGGCGCGTTTACTTTCATGCCGCACACGCCCCGACCAGCGTTCGTATGCCCGGTCGGCGTGGATGACTAAGTCAATAAAGCGGCGCAGAAGCCGGCGCATCGGGTTCTGCTCGATCGCGTCAAGAATGCGATGATAGATTTGCTCCCAGATTTCGGGAAAACTGGGAAAGATCGTGCAGCGTGATGTTTTGAGCGCATCGGCTAAATCGGGAATCGCACAATAGACGATGCGGCTACCGCAACCTGCGGCAATATATTCGACTAATCGCGCATAGAGGTGCCACGAGGGCAAACACGAGAGAAAAACATCACGCTCGTTGAGACCAAGAATGCGCGGTATCACACGCATCGAATGCAAAAACGAGCGCTGCTGCACGGGTACCCATTTGGCGTCACCCGTGGTACCCGAGGTGAGAATTACTGCGGCGATCGGATGCGCAAACTCGCGAAAATTGGCGTTCTGCGCGGCACCGATGTTCCGCAATGTAGTTACATTTCTTGGCAAATTGCGCTGAGGCGGAGATTCGAGAAGAATTACCTGCGCTTTGTTTCCGGCGGCAGATTTCACGCGTTGCCATAGCGAGGCGTCGGCCACGAAAAATACACGGCATCGTGTTTTCTGCCGCAAGCTTCTGACATCCACCAAGGTAATTTGCGTCGCGCGCGGAAACTCAACTGCGCCAATCGCCTGTATTGCCAGATTCACCGGCAACCAATCTGC
Organism: Leptospiraceae bacterium; assembly: GCA_016788945.1. Lineage (GTDB taxonomy): Bacteria > Spirochaetota > Leptospiria > Turneriellales > Turneriellaceae > Turneriella. The sequence continues at coordinate 7,533 of JAEUSA010000288.1, read as the reverse complement.
GAAGAAATCGGCGAACACAGCAACTGCCTCGCCGGGTTTTACCGCGAGGTCATTCTGCAAAAAAGAAGCAATCGCCGCAATGCGCGCACCGACCTGCGCATAACTAAACTGGCCCGCGGGTGAATCGAGGCAAATGCGTGCAGGATATTTCTCAGCGGCCGCACGAAAGATACGGTAAATCGATTCGCTCAAACTGTTGCCGTGCGCCGACCCGGCCCGGCGGCTGCAACTGAAATATAAATCCTTTCCAGAATATGCCGCCTGTTTCATATGGGGTCGCGCATGCGGTTTATCCGAAGACTGATCTTGCTGCTTTACCCGGCGCTTGCGTTAACGCCGCTCGACATTTTCGTCTTTAGTCCCGAAAGCAAATCGGGCCTGATTCAGACGGCACGCGTGAGTTTCGAACGTTTTCTTCAAGCTGAAGGAATAACGGCTCAGGTGCATTTTTTCGCCAATGCGATCGATCTGGAAACCGCGCTACCGAGAATAAAGCCCGGCTATGCAATTGTCGCGTCTTATTACTACGCTGCGCAAAGCCGTGAACTGCAGTGGCGCCCGCTGCTATCGGGGCATCACAATGGCGATGAATTCTTTCACAAGATTTTTATGGTCGATCAATCGGTGACCAAAGTGACCGAATTGCGCGACAAGCCGATCGCCACGACGTCTTTCGGTGCGGCGACGCTGAGCTTTGTCAACCAGCAATATTTGCAGCCGATCGGTCTTACGATTTCGCAGGTGCGCCTGATAACGGTGTCTAAAGATGTCGATGGGCTTATGGCACTCGCCGTCGGTCAAGTAAAAGCGGCGATTGTGACACAAGACAGCATCGAAAGATTGAAGACGATCAACGCGTCGGCCTTCGTATCGATGAAAGAATGGCGTAAATTGCCGGCTATTGCCTACCCGAAATTGGTACAGTTTCCGCAAGCGCAAGATGCTGCCAAACTGCGGCAGGTGATGCGTAAGATCAGCACAAACAACGACGGCGGTGATTTTCTGCGCTACCTCGGCGTCACGGGGTTCCAGTAAGGAGACATGATGTTGAGGCGAATCATAATTCTCGCATTGGTGAGTTCAGTATCGGCCGCGCCCGATGCAGGAAAAATTAAACCAGTATATGCCTTTATCACTGACAGCGACATACGGCAGTTTGAAGAGGTGATCGAAGGTTTCAGGCAGAGTCATGGCGCAACAGACCTGCGCCGGCTGAATCTTCAGGGCAAAATTGACGCGCCCGCTGTCAAAAAGTTCTTAGGCGAAAATAAGCCGGCCCTGATTGTTGCACTCGGCAGCATCGCCGCCACGACGGTCGCTTCACTCGATATCGACACGCCCGTTATTTTCGGCATGGTACTCAACCACCGGCGTTATGCGCAGTTGAAAAAGCGCAACATCACCGGCATTTCTATGGAGATACCCGCGCGTTCTTGGCTGACACAGTTTCGTCTGTTTTTTCCCGAGCTCAGAGGCATCGCTGTGCCCTATAACCCCGATGCCTCCGCGGAAATTATACAAGATGCTGTCGTTGCCGCCGAGGCGATGAAGATCCGTGTGTTCGGTATTTCGGTCAGTGAACCGGGAGCCATCGGCGCACAACTGTCTTCGCACAAAGCGGGTGACTTCAACGGCTTGTGGATGGTCGCGGATTTCAAACTGTATCATCAAGACTCCCCGGCTTTTGTCCATCTGCTCGAATATTCCCATGACAGCAAAAAACCTTTGCTGGGGGCATCCGAAGCTTTTGTTAAAGCGGGCGCCTTCTTTTCAGTTTCGATCAATTACCAGAGCCTCGGTTCACAGCTTGCACTCGTATCGCGCCAGATTCTCGACGACAAAGTGCTGCCCGCGGCGATTGCAGTCGCACCGCCGATCGGCACATACACTGTCGTAAATAAAAAGGCCGGGCGTGAGATTCTCGGCGCGCGTTTCAGCGATGACCTGCTGATGCATGCCGATAAGGTGTATCCCGAAGAATAAGCCGAAACGGAAACGAAGTGCTTACCTATTACCGAAAAATTGTTCAATTTTACCGCAACCTCAGAATACAATATAAATTTTTTCTCACGATGGCCCTCGTGCTGGTGCTGGCAATACCCGCATTATCCTATGTATTTATCAGCCAGTCCGAAAAACTGCTGATTCAGTCACTCGAAGACCGTGTCGAACTGCTCAACCAGAATTTTGCGGTGCTGACGCGCAACAGCCTGCAGGAAAGCAGTTTCACCTTTTTGCAGGGCATGGTTCGCGATTCGGTCTCGCGCCAGAGAGAAATCCGCGCCTTCGTGATTATGAATGCGCGCGGCGCGATTATCGCGAGCAGTGATGAGACGCAGTTTCCGTTATTCGCCGACTTTTCTCAGACGCCCGCAGGCGATTTGTTTCGCGCGGGCAAAAACTCGATTCGGCGCGTCGGTGCCGAGCGTATGATACAGAGCCTGCGGTTCATTCCCGCCGTCGCCGGAAACGACTCGAGCGAGGTCATCGCCTCGATGTATGTCGGGGTGAGTACTGAATATCTCGAGAAATCGGTGCGCAACCTGTGGCTGTTCTCGCTGCTGCTGGCACTCATTTTCACCGCACTCGCCTTCATCACCGCATACCGCGCGGGCAAGCATCTTGCGAAGCCCATCAGCCGCCTCGCGCTCGAAGTGCAAGAGATCGCGTCGGGTAATCTGGCCGTCAAAATTCAGCCTGGCAATAAAGATGAAATCGGCCAGCTGATTTCCGATGTAGAAAAAATGCAATCTTCAATTCTGGAAATGCTGTACGAGGTCAACGAGGGAAAAGAAAAAATTCAGGAGTACGCCGAGCACCTCGAAGACATGGTGAAAGAGCGCACGGCAGAATTACGCACGACACTCGAACAGGTGCAGGCGCTGAAAAACCAGCAGGATGCCGACTATTATCTCACGACTCTGCTGATCGAACCCTTGCGCGTCAACCTCGCCAATAATGGTAATGTCAACGTACAATTCGTCGTGCGCCAGAAAAAGCAGTTTCCGTTCAGGCAATGGACGGTTGAAATCGGTGGCGATATCTGTATCGCACACAGTATCGAACTAAAGGGCCGGCAATTCACCGTATTTCTGAACGGCGACGCGATGGGAAAATCCATTCAGGGCGCGGGCGGCGCGCTCGTTCTCGGCGCGGTGTTTCAGTCGATCATTGAACGTACCAAGATGACCGAAAGCGTCAAAAATTTTCATCCCGCCGAATGGATCAAGGCGACTTTTCTCGAGCTATCGAAGGTCTTTTTAAGTTTCGATGGCGCAACGTACGCATCGCTCGTGCTCGGTGCGGTCGACGAACAGGGTGGGGAAATGTATCACATTAACGCTGACCATCCACGCATTGTGCATTACCGCAACGGTCGGGCTGACTTCATTGATTCTGAAACACGGCTGAGAAGATTAGGATTTCAAATACCGGAAATTTCGGTCAGCGTGCGGCAGACAAAACTTGAACCCGGGGATGTCATTATTGCCGGGTCCGATGGCCGCGACGACGTTATACTCACGGGCATGCCCGAAGGCGAAGTTAATGAAGATGAAGGATTATTTCTTCGCCACGTTGAGAAAGCTGAGGGCAATCTACCGGAAATACTCAACCGAATCGTCGCTTCGGGGCAGTTGACAGACGATCTCTCGTTGCTGCGAATTCGTTTCGGCGCTTCGGATTCTGCTAAGTGAGAACCTATCTCAGTAACGCCTCGGCCGATTGAGATAGACTCTAAATCGTATCATAAACTGCTATACATCTGAACTGGCCCGCCGATTTGCTGAGCATATGATCGCACAGGCCGGCATAGAGCTGAACCTCCCCAACAAGAAAGTCCAAGCCGTTTTTGACTGGGATACAGGCCTCATGGGTTTCACCGAAATCGTCGACGATCGCACGACGGAGTTCTTTCTCTCCGATGCACCACTGGAATACCGGTTGGCACTGATCGAAAAAATGGAGGGCATGTTTGCCACGAAGTGCCTCATCAACTGGAAAATATGCCGCAAATCGGATTTTTCGCGCAGATTTTTTGATGCAGTGAAACAATCACCGCAGTCATAGCGGGTTAGCAATTTCCGGAAACTGCTTTAAAGGCTTTTTCTGCAGCCTGTTAGAATTTATACCCCGCGGAAAGCCAGATATTGCGGCCTTCGAGCGGGTGCTGCGTCGGATAATAACCGCCATTGGCGGTGCGAATTCCCGGATCAAACACCAGTTGATTAAATAAATTTTTGACCATCAGCTGCAGATAAAACCCCTGCATACCGAGGTTTTCCCAGCGGATATTGGCGTGCAGCAGCACATAACCCGGCACTGAGCGCACCGGATTCATCGCAATGGTCTCGCGATCATGCACGTAATTGACGCGCGCATGCAATGACAGGTCTTTCAGCAAATAATAGGTCGCCCCGGCGTTAATGTGATGCGGAGCGATATTCGGCATGCGGTCGCCGGCCTGCGCCGCGGGCGTTGTCGCGAGCGTCGCCGGTAAATCAAAATAGCGACCGACGGTGTAGGTATAGTTCACAAACACATTGAGATTCTGCAGAATCTGCAGATCGCTCTGGAACTCGACACCGACAATTTCGGCATTGCCCACATTCTGGTTCTGGTTGTAGAAGCCGCTGGTCGGTTTTGGCGCACTGGTCTGCACCTCAAGCAAAAGGCTCGTGACGCGATTGTAATAACTCTGCACACCAAAATAATAGCGCTTCTTTAAGCGATAACCAGCACCAAGTTCGAACGCGAGCAATCGCTCGGGCCGTAGCGCGGTGTTGGCGAGGCGGTTATTCGTGGCATTAAAAAGTTCCCACGCCGTCGGGGCACGAAAACCGGTGCTACCGAGCACTTTAATTGTGAGATCCTCAACGGGGCTCAGCACCGCGCCGATGCGGGGAGTATGCGAATTACCGGAAATTGTATTGTGATCAAACCGGTATCCGCCGGTTAACGCCAGCATGCCGATCGGGCGATATACCTGCTGCAGGTAGCTGCCGTAGTTCTGGTATTCATAACGCGACGCCGAACCATAACCCGTCGGCACCACCGAATGATTGACCTCGAAGCCGAGCGTCGTGTTCGCTTTTTCACTCTGGTTATATGTGAGTTTTTCGCGAATTTCATATGCATAGTCGGGTCGTGAGTAGGATGTATAATAGACAAGGTCTGCGGGGCGCTGATAGAGAGTCGGCCCTTCTTTACCCGTCTGTGCACCCTGATCGTGACTCGAACTCAAAACCTCACTGTGGCGCACGATCACTTCGCTGTCGAGGTTGAACTGTTTGTTGAATTCATTCAAATAGCCGAGCGCAAACGAATTGCTGCGAAAATCCCACGATGAACCGCCGACGCCACCAACGCTGGTATCGATGCTCTGCGTTGCGTTGGCAAATGTACCGAGCCCCTGCAGGTATTGCCAGTTCACCGTCTGAAAGCGCAGGTTACCCTTGGTAAATTTTGCCGAGATGTTGTACGTGTCTTCTTTAGAGTTATCGTAGCGCGGTGACCAGTAATAGCCAAGCCCAGCGGCGTCGAGATTCTGCACGTTTCGGAAATCGGGACCCTTAGTGTTATAGTAATACCCACTCAGGCTATATTTGACATCCGCCGCACGACCGCGCGTATAGAGACTCAGTGCACCGCCAAGGTTGGTGAACGAGTCGTTATACGTGCCACCGCTCATCGCAACTTCTGAACCTGCGTCCTGATCGTTCATGATCACATTGATGATGCCATTAAAAGCGTTCGCGCCATATAGCGCCGACGCAGGCCCGGCAAGCACTTCGATGCGCTTCACGTTGTGCAATGGAAAACGCAAGCTGCCTGCGAGCATCGCATTCTCCGAAATGTTGTTATCGGGCACACCATCGATATAGAGCAGGCTGCGCTGGTTATTGCCCACGAGACCGCGCTGGTGCACGACTTCGGGAAACGTGCCATAGTTATGCTGAAAATCGAAACCGGGAATGTCATGCAGTGCGTCTGACAGGGTGCGGTAGCCGCGCTCGCGGATATCTTTGTCGGTGATGACGTATACCGCGGCCGGTGCTTCTTTCAGTTTCACTTCGCTGCGCGTGACCGTGACAACAACCTGATTCTCGAGATAATAGAACCCGAGTTCTTCGCCGGCTTTGTTATCCTGTGCGCTGAGCGACACACAGAGTACCACAGAGCACATGAACCGCAGCAAGGTCAACCGCATGCGGAAGCCTGACCGGGCATAATGAGTGCGTCAACGGGATTTTTCCTCGTAGCGCCGGTATTCTGAGGCAGGTATTTACCGGCGGAGCGATCGTTGTCACCCGGGTATTCCTGGCGACGCGCAAGTGAACACCTAACCGGAGTTCTGCTTCTTGTAGTCTTCGGTGAGCATTCCGCAGAAGCCCCAGTGGTCTTCGGCGATCTGCTGAATGACGATGTGCGTGTGCTCGGGTTTTTTGCCAAGAATGCGCACCAGCGAATCGGTAACTTCTTTTACCAGTTGCGAACGCTGCTCGCGCGTCGCGCCCTCGGTGATCTGGATATTGACGTAAGGCATGGTTCCGCGATCGTTCAATGCCCTGAGGCGTCAAGGGTCTGCGCCCAGCAAATAAATTGATCTTTCAACGGTCTGATGGCGGGCAGTACCACGGCCCAAGCTGCCACCGGGGGTAGTGGCAGGAAAACGATTCAGCTCCGCCTGCTGCTCGCTGGCTGCTAACCCGCATGCTGGCTTTTCATGAGGCAGGGGTTAAAACCCCTGTTCTATGAAAACATTCACAGCACTCTTAGACCATTGAGAACCTGGCGTTCTGGCTGCAGAAGCACAACCTGCCCTGCCTCGCCGACTGCTCCGAGCACCAGGCATTCTGACATGAACTTGCCCACCTGCTTGGGCGGAAAATTCACAACCGCAACAACCTGCCGGCCTACCAGGTCTTCTTTGTCGTAGAGTTTTGTCAGCTGTGCGCTGGTTTTCTTAATACCCAGGTCGCCAAAATCAATCCACAGGCGGTAGGCGGGGTTGCGCGCTTCAGGAAAGTCTTCGACCGCAGTCACGGTACCCATGCGGATGTCGATTTTTTCAAAGTCTGCGTAGGTGATTTTTTCCATCTGACAAAATCCTAAAATACGCCCGGCTGCGTAGAGCCGGGCATTGTCTCTACAACTTCACCCTCTGCAATCTTAGCGCATTCAGCGTCACAGACACCGAACTCAGCGCCATCGCAGCCCCGGCAAGCCAGGGAGCAAGAAAACCCGCTGCCGCAACCGGAATGCCAATCGTGTTGTACGCCAGCGCCCAGAAGAGGTTCTGGCGAATGTTGCGCATCGTGAGCCGAGACATACGTACGGCACGCACGAGGCCATGCAGATCATTGCCCAGCAGCGCCACATCGGCGGTCTCGATCGCGATGTCCGAACCACCGCCCATTGCGATACCGACGTCAGCTGCGGCTAACGCTGGGGCGTCATTTATTCCATCCCCAACCATTCCGACATGTCTATCGCCGGCTTTGAGCTCGGCAATAATACCTGCCTTACCTTCTG
>JAEUSA010000257.1 GCA_016788945.1 Leptospiraceae bacterium | reverse complement strand
AAGGCGTAGGGCAGCAAGCGAATTATGTCTCATCTGCTGGACACTCGGGGCTGCGCGGCAGGTCGCGAAAAACGCGCGCGAGCAAAATGCGTACGATTTTCCACGCGGTTTATAGGGAAAACGCTCTGGCAAATCGTACGCAAAACGGCTAAGAAGTCTGCATTCTGCACGCGCAAAGAGCGTTTTTCGACCGGGATCCAAAAACCCGACAAGCTATTACGACCTGGCGCGCAGCCCCACTCCGCTGGCGAGGAGCGTAATTCAGGCGGGTTTGACTTTTCGCCGCAGCATTGCCTGAATCGTCGCGAGCATCAGTTCGGCGCTCATGCCGCTGAGGCATTCCCAAGGCATTGCGTTTTTGCACACGACAGCTCCCGGGTAGGGAGTGCACGGGCGACAGGCGAATTCGCCCGTCAGTACGCGGGCGCGGGGTGCGAACGGCTGCCATACGCGTTCGTTGAATGGGCCGAACACCGCCAGCGTCGGTACCTCGAGCGCTGCCGCAAGATTGAGAACCTCGAGGTCGGCACCCGCGACCCAGGCTGCTTCGGCGAGCGTCGTGCATATTAGTTCATAAGGCGGATCAATAACGGGGGTTGTATTTTCAATCGCGCGTTCAGTCATTGCCGCGCTCAGCGTACGCGCAAGTTCGGCCGCACTCGCGCTGCCGCCCGAGCGTATGAGTACTGTGCAGGCATTATCGCGAGCAATCAGATTGATAAAGCGGATCAACTGTTGCAGCACATGCGGCAACGATTCGTCAGTCGCGTCGAGCGCAACAACCGGCACAGCTGCGGCCTCGGGGTCTATCACCACGTTAATTTCCGGTTTTGCCCACTGAGCGAGTTTTTCGCCGGTCAAATGTTCAAAGAACAGTTTTAACTGGTGAACGAAATGGTGGTTCTCGCCGTTGAAGGGTAACGAGAAATTCAGCGGTAAGAAATTTTTGAGCGGAGCAAACCCGGCGCGGTTTCTGACAAACGCGAGGCGTGCGGCCCATTTGACGGCAACGTCTTTGCGATGATCGGGATTAAGAAACAAAACGGTCGTGTAGCGATGCCGTAGGAAAAACAGCCAGAGCTTAAAAAAATTTTCTGGAATCTTTACCGGTGATGCATATTGTTCCGTGAGGCGACCTTCGGCGTCTGCTGCGATGACGACGTCTGGTTTCAAACCAAAACGTTGCAGCCAGAAGCGGAGAAAATATGCCGTGAACAGTTCGAAACGGCGATCGAATGTCGCCACTGCCAGAGTTTTGCCGGGATAAGAAATTCTGCTGAATTTCATACAATACTCTTGATACGCTGAGGGTTTTGTGGATCGAAATAGAGAATTTTACGACGTCTCTCGCGCGGCGAAAGCTTCTGCTCGCTGAATAATTTCATCACCGACTTTTGTCCATAAGGCATCGCGATTGTCATGCCTCGCCGGGCGGCATTGCCACGGATATACGGTCCATCGGTCGCTGCAGGTAACGCTACGCTCACGCCGAGGCCACGGCGGAACACGATCATGGAGTTTTCCTGATGCGAAAAAAAAGGCGGTAAAACAAACGGTAACCGACTGGCGCGCTGAAAGTCATTGCGGGTGAACTTTTTCACCGTAGCTAACCGGCGAAATGCTGTGTACTGCAAGCGCGCGCGCTCGGCTTGCCCGAGCTTCGCCCAATCTTCTGAGTCAAGGTGAAGCTCGCGGGCGTGCACAGCCTGCAACTCGGGTAAATCGGCGATCTGCGCAGGTTCGGGGGCAGCAGTTTTCTGCTGTGTTGCTCTGATGCGGTTGCGTGGTAGCGAAGTGTCTCTGTTCGCCGGATCATCAAAGTAGGTGAGATTCAGTTTTTTGACGAGTTGTCTGACTTCATCGCGTGTGAGGTCAAATAACGGGCGGACAAAACCGCTGTATATATCGACGGGCGTGAAAAGTGGCATTCCACTAGCGGGAATTTCGCGTTCACGGCGCAACGCGACGGTTTCGTAGTAATCGCTCAGCGTATGGCCCGTGATCACGGCGGTTTTGCTCTGACTGCCTAAGCGGTTACGTAAGCGAATCAGGTGCTTTCGCCGCAGAACCGATGCGGCATGCTCCCAACTGTAGCCGAGCCGGCGTGCGATCGTGTTGATATCCGCATGGTGAGTCAGCGATGCGAATCTATCGCCGAGCAACTCTGCCGCCGCGGTGAATGCCGAGCCAAACACCGCAGCGCGCGGAGCTTCGATGGGTGTTGTATAATGATGGCAATACCAAGCAAACACTCGCTTTTCCGTATGCCGCGCGCAATGCTGCACTGCGAGGTGCAGCGCAAGAGTGCTGTCGGCCCCCCCCGAAAACGCGATGATCAGCGTGCGGTACGCTGCGAGGCGGTGTTCCGCAACCGCAAGTTTTGCTTCGGGATCCACCGGATCAGGCGTTGTTTTTGGAAAACTTCGCGCCGAGTTTGAAGCGCGCGAGCACGTCTTTGATATCCTGCGTGAGAATCGAGCGTAGCGCGGCTTCAGCATCGTTGATGACTTCGATGATTTTCATGTTTTCTTCGAGTGTGAAATCCGACAACATAAATGCTTTGATCTCGTTCTCTTTCGGGTTCGGTATTTCTTTGCCGCGTATTTTTACAGGGCCTACACCCATGCGTATACGGACAAACTTGTCAGATTTAAGGCCACGGGCAATCGATTCAACGCCGATATTGGGAATTTCTGGTGGGCCTTGTGCGACCACGACCTCACCATATTTCATCGTGATGTCGTCGTGCACGACAATGATGTTAGATACCTGTACGCGCAGAAACGAAGCGATATAGAGTACCGCTTCACCCGACAGATCCATGAAAGTTTGCGGTTTGAGCAGAACTATATCATGGCCTTCGAAGTCGCCCTGACCAAGCAGCGATTTTTTTTTCTTTGTCTTAATTTGAATGCCGGTATTGTTAGCAAGAACATCGACTACTTTGAAGCCGATGTTCTTGCGGTTGTTCATGTACCGGTCACCGGGATTGCCGAGACCGATGACCAGTTTCAGATTCGATAGCGCCATTCAATAAACCTGAACCGCGTCAGGAAATTATTTCTTTGCGGGTTCAGCCTTGGCCGCACCTTCTGTTTTTGCTGCTTCAGCAGCAGGTGCAGCAGCACCTGGCGCCGCAGCTGCGGCCACCGGCGCTTCTTCTTTAGCCTGGTGCGTTACGTGGCAGATGACAGTTTGCGGATCCATCAGAATCTTGCTGTCAGGCGGCAGTTTCACGTCGCTGACGTGCAGTGAGTCGCCGATCTGCAGATGTGAAACATCAATCGTGAGGAATTCGCTGAGGTATTTCGGATATGTTTCGTAAGGAACCTCGGTGAGGAACACTTCCATGATGCCGCCATTCTTAACACCTTCGGCTTTGCCTTCAATGTGTACTGCGATGCGCGTACGGAGTTTTTCATCTTGCGATACGCGGTAGAAGTCGAGATGCTGCAGCATTTCGTTTACCGGATGCGTCTGGTAATCTTTTACGAATACCTGTTCAATTTTCCCTTCGACGTCGAGGTCGATCAGGCGCGATTCAGAAATACCGTGTGCGAACAGCTTACGCGTATCCTTCTCGAGCACCTGAATGCTTTCGCTTTTTCCGTGATTGTAAATCACTGCGGGAATAATTCCTGCGCGCAGCAGATTCTTGCCGCCGATCTTGGTGTCCCTTTTTTGTGCTTTCAGTGTCGCCTTTTCCATTTCTTTTCTCCTAATTTTGGCCGCTTGGCTTCATATCATGAATTTCATAAAAATAACGAGCTCACAGATTTTTCTTCGTGGATGCGCTGGATTGCGGTGGCAAAAATGGAACCCACCGAAAGCACGCGCATGCGCGGAAACCGTTTTTCATCCGAGATCTTAAGCGTGTTCGTCACGACCACCTCGTCTATTGGGCTGCCGATCAGGTTCTGAATCGCACTGCCCGACAGCACACCGTGCGTTGCCGAGGCGATGATTTTCTGCGCGCCTTTTTCTTTAAGCGCCAGCGCTGCCTTGCAGATTGTACCCGCGGTATCAATCATGTCGTCGATGAGCAGGCAATTTTTGCCCTCGACATTGCCGACGATGTGCATGACTTCTGCTTCGTTGGCGCGCTCGCGGCGTTTGTCGATGATTGCCATGCTCGCACCCAGCTGCTTACCGAAGAACCGGGCCCGTTCAGCGCCGCCGACATCGGGTGAAACAATGACGAGATCGTTCATCGATAGTTCGCGAAAATATTTAATCAGAATCGGCGCGCCGAACAGATGATCGACGGGAATTTCGAAAAATCCCTGAATCTGGTTGGCGTGCAGGTCCATCGACAGCACGCGTTTGACGCCGATCGCCTCGAGCATTGTCGCCACAACCTTTGCCGAAATCGGCACGCGAGGTTCAACCTTGCGATCTTGGCGGGCATAACCGTAGTAGGGTATGACGGCGGTAATACGGCGCGCTGACGCACGGCGCAGGGCGTCGACAATCAGCATGAGCTCCATCAGGTTGTCGTTCGCGGGGTTGGATGTCGACTGTATGACAAAAACATCGGTTCCACGCACATTTTCCGAAATTTTTACGGAGATTTCCCCATCGCTGAAACGCTTGCACTCAACCCCGCCGAGCTTAATGCCCATAGCATCGGCTATTTCCTGAGCGAGTTCAGGGTTAGAGCGCCCGGAGATTACTTTGATTTCTGCTTCGACCATGCGTCTGCCACGCCAAAAATCCTTTAGCGCCGGCTAAAATGGCTTTTTCAGACACACTGTAAACCATTTACAAACGTAAACTGCCGGGATAATCACGCAGGTGCCCGGCACCGCGCAGAAATGGGCTCAGGTTCAGATATCGAGGTCGCTTGCTGCCCCAAACGGGAAAAACGGATTGTAGGCGATTTCCAGCAGGTTCCCTGAGGGATCCGCTACATAACTCGAATAGCCTCTCCAGGCCGCTTTTTGCGGCTTTTTAACGGCCTTGGCGCCTATGGCGATGGCAGATTCGAACAGGGAATCGACCTCGGCTTCCGAGCGCGCATTGTGCGCAAGCGAGAAGCCGCGATAGTTACCGCAGTCGTTGGCGATGCCGGCATCTTCGGCGAGTGCCGAAAGCGGAAATAAAGAGAGCACGAAACTATCCAGTTTGAGAAAGACGACATCACCCTGACTCTGCCCAGATCGGGTGATGCCGAATAATGCCTCGTAGAAGCGGGCCGTTTTTTCGAGGTCGCTGACGCCCAGCGTGACGAGGTGCAGGCGGGGTTGCATTGGGCAGCCGGGTCGCTACGTTGGCGCCGCGATCAGAAATCGAGATGCAGGTTCAGCGACAGCAGAAAACGAACCCCTTCATAGTTCATAATTTTCGGAGTACCGTCATTGAACTTTCCGTCGCTTGCGTTCTTTTCACTGCCCGAGTTGCCGTTCAGATCGCTGAATCCGGTCGGGTTGTTATTGCTGGCATCATTCTCGTGTTTGTCTTTAAAACCACCGCGTGCCCCCATCTGGTAGAGAAAGTCTGCGCTCAAGGAGACTGCCGGTGACAGGCGTCTCTGGATGCCGATGATAAATGTCGGCCCATACGCGAAACCCTGAAGGCGGTCGGTGTCATTTAGCGAAACACCTGTGTTCTTATTCGTTTCGCTGATCGTTTTTTCGATGGTGCCCCAGTACAGAGTCGGCCCACCACCGAGATAGATGTTATTTTCGCGCCCGACGGGGATATCGAACATAAAAAGCAGCGGCACCTGCAGTTGGCTCACGCGAATATCGGAGCGGAAGGTTTTTGTCGCTCCGCTGCTGGTGTCGGTATATTCATTCACGGTCGGTATCGGAATATCATAGGTCGCGTGTACGCGAATGCGGAAGAAATCAAACAGTACAGTCTGCAGCGAAAGTCCGAGCGGTACAGCGTAGGTCACGGCCGACATGTTGGTCACCGCCGCTGGAGGTGAACCCGACGGGGCCGCAAGATTTGCCGCGTTGACTGCGCTGGTCATGCTATCGACGTCTTTCTGAATCAGGCTGTTTGAACCGATCGGGCCTGCCTGTACACCTGTGACAAAACCGATCTGCAAACGGAATGCAGATTTTTTGGGAATTTTCTCTTTCTCCTTTTCTTCTGCTGCGGGCGCCACCGGCGCCGCTGCTTGCGCTGCAGCAGGTGCCGCCTTCGCTTTGGCGGCAGAGAGAGTTGAGCCGGTGAATAATACAACCAGCAAAGTCAGGTAAATCGTCTTCATGTAATCTCCTCAGTTATTCAATGGTACTGACGTCGATGAGTTTGTGGAATGGGCTTAAGTTACGTACGATGCCGGTGGCAGTAATTTTTTTGCCTTTGCGCGCGGCCACGGCGTCTTTCTGGTTGCCGGTGACTTCATACGAAATTTTTGAGCGCGTATCTTTTTTGACTTCGATCAAGACTTGCGGATTGCCGTTGTTGTCGTTCACGGCGACGACGCCGGTGACCGTTTCGATTTGTCCCATCGGTTGTACAACCTCGGGTTTGGCGATGTTTTCTTCTGCTTTGGTTTTAGAAGAACACGCACCGATGAGCAAGGCGCAAGATATGGTGAAAGCGGCGAATTTGCATGAATTAATCATTGGCAACCGGGGCTCCAATCGTGACGTTTGCCGCAGATACGGTCAGTGTGTATTTGCCGACCTGGCTATAAGAATTGCTCTTACCCCGGACGATGATGTAAAAATTGTGCGGCACGGCGGCAGTGACAATAGTGCCCTGTCCGTAACAATATCCATATTGGTTGAGGATATTCGTCGTGCTGCCCGGATCACAAATTCCACCGTTATAGGCAGACAGATTGGGGGCAGTGTAGGTCACCTTGCCCGTCGATAATTCAATCTGAAACGATTCACTGCCGTTATTGGCTGCCGCACCGCCGATCGCGATCGCCGACGAGGGGCTAAAGAAAGGGACAAATACATAGACGTCAAAATTTGCGCCAGCTGGTATGTTGGTCAGCGACACAGTCAGAGTTTTGGTTGTTTGTGCCACGCCTGTGGGTAATGCATCGAGGCTGAATCGGTAATAATCCACATCGGTAGATGTATAGACATATCCGGTGCACGGCGTTCCGCCGGTAACAAGGGTATGTATCGCTTTTGCCGTTGAGGGAGAGTCATTGGGTTCTGCGCCGCAGGTCGCATCGCCCGGTTCGGTCGTGCTTGCCTGATACGTACTCAGCTTTCCTGAAATAAATTCATCCCACTTGGTGGCGCTGGCAATCACCGTATTGTTATATGTCGAGTCATAACTGGATGGCGAGGTCGGGAAATAAATCGACATACCGTATGAATTTCGCACCGAGCCGCCCGCGGTGTGTGTCTCTTTAATAACCATGTTAGATACCGCGGTCTTCACACCATTCGATTCTGGTATGTTCATCAGCGCGGCAAAGTGGTATAAATCGACCGCCATGTTGTTATTGTAATTCTGCACCTGCGAGCGGGCGGTGGTGACCTGACTCGACGTCGTGCTGCCAACCGCGCTGACGAAATTATCGATCGCGCCCTGCAGCGAGGCAGACTTGGTTAAATCATATGCCGCGAGTGTCACGTTGCTGCCGCCCTGATTGTTGTAATACGTTCCGTATGAAGTCACAACTTTGCTTGCAAGGTCGAACGGGCTGATGTCACCGGTGGGCAGCCAGTTTTCGTAATCCCATCCGTTACCCGGTTCAACTTCTTCGGAACCGATGACAATTTTGACCATATCTTTGAACGACAAAATATTTTCGGCGGTTCCCATGTAACACGCGTCAAAACCGAGAATGGTTACTTTTTTGCCCCCTGAAGTTCCCGCGGCATGCGCATTGGTAATTGCCGTGCGGATCTCATCGATTGAAAGCGCATCGTGGCTGTCGGTGTCATCCCACGCCACGGCATTGCCGCCATACGCCTGACCGCCCCAGCCGGCACCGTGATCCCAGATATCTAAATATACGTAATCGCTTCCGTTTGCCGCTGCTTGCGCCAGACCCCATTTGGTAAAATTTTCGAGCAGCGTGCCCGAGCCCATGTTGAGTTCTGTGGCACCATCGTTTGCACCCACACTGAAATATGCGCCGGGCGACCGCGAGGTCAGAGTACCGCTTCCCGTTACGACTTCAAACAGGCGGGCGCCATCGAAGTTGGCAAACGTATTCGGCATACCGCTCGAGCTATAACCCGGAATGCGGTCCATCAGCACATAAACATAGTTATTCGCACCAAAGCCCCCGGCAGCTTGCGCACGGTTTACCATCTCTTGCACGTCGCCGACGCCCGCACCTTCGAGGTTGTTATCGGCATCGAGATAGACGAGAATCGTCCATTTGCCGGCTTTGCCGAGGTCGCTGTTGGTCGCCACAGCATCTTGCTTATCGGCATCGTTCAATGCATCGAGCAATTGCTGGCAGCCCGCCGTCAGGTAGGCAAGCGAACAAAGAATGAAGATTCGGGAGAGGTTAAAGAACTTCACTCGACATGGCACAATCTATGCTGAATGTGTCAATTTCAATTACTGAACGGGCGGTGGTTATGGCAAAAAAAATTGGCGTATTGGGTTCGGGCGGGGTTGCGCAGACTTTGGCCGCGGGTTTTCTTCAACATGGTTATGCTGTCAAAATGGGCACACGGGATGCGAAAAAGTTGGATGAATTTGCGTCAAAGCACGGTGGCAAAATAACGGTCGGCTCTTTCAGCGACGCGGCGGCATTTGGTGACATTTTGGTGTTGGCGGTCAAGGGCAAAATCGCTCACGAAGCGCTGAGTCTCGCCGGCGAAACAAACCTCAAAGGTAA
>JAEUSA010000256.1 GCA_016788945.1 Leptospiraceae bacterium | reverse complement strand
AAAAGCGGCCTCGAAAGACGCCATGGCATGCAAAGCATCTTGCAGGGTCTTCGTACGTTTTCTGAGTTCGGTGAGGGCCTTTGCCGTGTCGGCGAGCTCCTTTTTGCTGGTCTCGAGCCTCACAATCGGTGCCCGCTCGACTTCGACGAGCTTGCGTACCAAGTCTTTGGTGTCGATTCCCGACGCAAGACCTGGCATTTGTGGCGCTGGCATTCAGTTAACTTCCCTGCGGGGAGCTTATCCCCCTGTCTGCTTGTCGGTCGTTTTTACAAAATGCCATAGAATATTTTCAGGGGATAACACACAACCACGTGGTGCATTATCCCCTGAAAACTGGTTCCGGGGGCAATCGGGGCGGCTTGCGCCCCGCTGTCAAATCAGAGCTTTTTCCAGATCTGGTTACGACCGATCAGAGAGAAGCCGATAAAACCACGGACTTTGAGCGTCTTACCGCCGTCCTGCAGTTTAATTTTGCACTTATAGACCTTGCCGTTCTTCGGGTCCATAATATGGCCGCCGGTCCACTCATCGCCATCAGCCTTGAGCCCCCAAAGGATGGTCAGTCCCACGACCTTTTTGCCGTGTGATTCGCCTTTGCACTCATTGCATACGGGATCTGGATCTTCCCCGGGTTTTCTGTTCAACAACTTGGTGACTTTGCCATAAGCAACGCCGTTGTGCACCCAAATATTCACATGCGACTTGGCAAGACCTGTCTCGTCGTCGATGGTGACCCAAGTACCTGCAATGTCGTTTGCCATAAGGCCCGTGGACAAGAGGCCCATGGATAATACGGCCAATAAAATCTTCTTCATTTACACTCCTCACCCGAAAAGACGGGATTTACGCCGCTCTGAACCCGGCATCGCGCAGGGCGTTGCAGCCGGCCTGCGGCTGTATGTTTGATGCCACCGCCCGGCAGGTACAGAACTAACTCGGGCGTAAGATCGGCTGCTTGCCGAAGCAGTCAAGCATTATTGAACGAAGTCAGCACCGGTTGTAGCACTACCTGCAATGCCTCGGCCTTTGCGCGCTCGGTCACTGGCTGCACCGAAAGAAGAAAATCGGCTATACCTCCCCGGTCATCTGTCGGCCTACCGACGCCAATGCGTATACGATGAAAATCCGCAGTAGCAATGCGCTCGATAATACTGCGCAGGCCATTGTGCCCCTTATGACCGCCGCCAAATTTATGGCGGATTACCCCCGGTGCCAGCTCGACTTCGTCGTGCAGCACAATCAGCCGTGCAGGCGGTATAGAATACTTTTTAAGCGCCGCTGAAACGGCATTGCCCGAGAGATTCATGAATGTCTCGGGTTTCTGCAGAATGAGACTGTGTTCGGCTTCAAGCTCGGCAATACCTGATTCGAGTGCGGCTGCCCGGCGATAGATAGCCTGCGGATACAGGACGTCGAGCGCCATCGCGCCGGCATTGTGCCGCGTGTTGCGATATTTGTCACCCGGGTTCATGAGCCCGACGAGCAGAATTTTTGGCATACGCTTGGTATGTCTTATCGTACACCACATGATGCAATTTCTTTTTTGGTTGCAACGCCGATCGCCTGTGCCATTGCGGCACGCCGGTTTCTGGGACGTTCGGGCTTAATTTAAAAGTTTTGAACCAATGTATCACGACCGGAAGCCAAATTTATCGCGGATGTGCCTGCCATACGTGGCGGCATATCCCTCTGTTGCGTTGCACCTTGATGGTGCCGCAGATCGGGGGCGCAAAAGTAGGGGTACACCCCGAAAAGTAGCGTGTGGTGTGAGGCTTCCAAAACTATTTGCGGGTTCAATTCTGCAAATCACGCGGCGCCCTGGTACCGGCATTTTTTGAGGCGCAGAATTCCGCGGGTTTAGTCTAACATGCACGAGCTCAAAGATGAGGATTTAATCCGTGAGCTCAGGCGCGCCGAGCTCGCAGAACACCTGACAGGCACTAGTACCCCGCTGGCACCGGAAAAAATTTTTGCACAGCTGATCGAACGCCACCAGAAGCCGTTTGTTCGGCTTATTACGCTCCGTTACCCTGTCGATTCGGCCAGCGCCGAAGAAATCACGCAAGATTTCTGGCTCGAATGTTACTCCGCCCTGCCCCGCTACAATCCCGACCGACCGTTTCTGTCGTGGGCCACGACGATTCTTTTTCGCACCGCAGAACGTTTTCTCAAAAAACGCCGCCGCGAAGTCCAGCTGTCACCGCAGAGCGATTTTTTTGATCTGCAGATTTCGACGACCGAAGACCCTGAACTGGCAAGCCTCGACAAAAGCCAGATCGACACAATGCTCAAAGCACTGCGCAAATTGCCGCCTGAACTGTCGGTACTGATTGACCTGCGCTTCTTTGAAAAGAAAAAAATCGAAGAGATTATGGCTGCGACCGGGCTTGCGCGCTCTACGGTATTCGAGAAACTCAACCTCGCCTATAAGAAAATACGGGCACTCATGGAGAATGCGCGCACTTAGCCGGTTCGGCCGCTGTACCGCTTTCGGTTGTCTTCGGCCTATGACCGGCGAAACTCGTAAGGATGCGAGGCGTTGACTAATGCAATTCTTTCGCGGCTTTCTCTCGCAATTCTTTGATGTCGCTCAGCGCTTCGCGTTTGGCGATCAGCAACACCCCGTTATCTTCGATGAGCACACAGTTTTCCAGCCCTAACAATGCGATCGTAAAGGGTGTGCGCACGATATTGCCTTTGGCGCGGTGGCTGATGACCTTGCCGCTGATCACATGGTTGCCGTGTTCGTCAGCGGGGTTGATACGCGCCAGCGCATCGAATGATCCCACATCGTCCCACGAGAAATCCGCCTGAATGAGACCGACTTTTTTCGTCTTCTCCATAATCGCATAGTCGATGGAGATATTCTGCATTTTGGGGAATGTTTTTTCAAGACTCGCGGCGCTTTGCGTCGACTGATCTGCCAACTTCAGCATTTCGGGTTGATAGATGCGAAAATCTTCGCGCATGCGCCCAAGCGAAAAAATAAACATGCCTGCGTTCCAGAAATGCCGCTCGGTTGTCAGGTAGTGATTTGCCGTCTGGTAATCGGGTTTTTCGCGAAAGCTCGAGATCGCACTCATGCGCGGCGCGATTTCTATGCCCGATTCGATGTAGCCATAGCCGATTTCGGCGCGCGTCGGTTTAACGCCGATACACCAGATGCGCTCCCCGGCGCGCGCGAGGCCGAGCTTGACGGTTTCTGCCCATTTTTCTGCGGGCTCTATGTGGTGGTCTGCGGCGAGAATGACAACACCCGACGCGTCGTCTGCTCCGTGTGCCTTGAGATACGCGGTAAAATAGGCAATGATCGGCGCCGTGTTGCGCGCCGCAGGCTCGAGCAGGTATTGTTTTTTATCGAGCTTAACAATCTTCTGTATTTTTTGCGCAAGGTCTTTGTTGGTGCCGATATAGATGCGGTCTGGAGTCGTGAGTAGTTTTGCACGATCGACGGCCTCTTCGATCAGCGTCTTACGCCCGGTGATGTTGATGAGCTGCTTAGGCCGGTGCACGCGGCTCATCGGCCACAATCGTGTTCCCGAGCCGCCGGCCATAATCATCACAAAAGGTTTGCCGTTTTGGACAAACTCTTTTGTCGGTTTGACAACTTTGATCGCGGGTAATTTAGCGGCGGGGCTTTTCTTCGCCTCCGATTTCGCCGCCTTCGCTGTCTTCGCTTTTGCCATCTTTGCCTCGTATCGTTTTTTTGTCAGTCGCCGGGCCGATCACGATATCGCCACGGCGGTTGCCGCGTCCGGCAACCTCGAGAATCACATTGCCTGCACGCGGTGCAATTTTATCGATTTTATAGTACTCAATGATATCAGGATTTTCCGCAATCAGCGCAGACATCTTTTCGGCCTTCGCGATGTCTTCGAGATTGCGCTTGCGTTCCGCTGCGAGTTCGGCTTCTTTTTCGATCTGCACGAGCAGCGCGCGCCGGTCGGCGTTTGCAACCTGTTCGAGATTGCGTGTCTGCGCCGCGTAGATCTGTGTATCGGGCACGTAAACCTCACGCAATTCGACGCTGTTGATTTTATACCATGGACTGCGCAGCTGACGGTTCAACCTCTCCTGCAGTGCCGGCAGATTATTCATCGCAAAAAAACTCTTTAGACTGTTTTTGACGCGCTCGAGATCTTTTTCGTCGTTGTTGATCTCTAACAGAAATTCAGAGGCAAGAAACTGCAAGTTGTCTTCGATGACCTTATCCCGATCGGCGGGGCGAAATTGCAGCGCCTTGAGCGCGGTAAATGCCTCTGCCGCAGGAATTTCTCCCTCGACGCGTAACCTCAGCTGTATATAAAATAGGTCGGCGAGGCGTAAATATGCACTGTACTTAAGCGGCAATTTGATGCGCAGCTCTTGCATGCGCGGACCTACCTCAAGTTGAAAACGCTGCCAGCGCTGGGGAACAAACAGCGTCGGCACGAAAGAAATACCCGGATCGTAAGCATACACCCCGCGGTTCTCGAGGCCACCCGTAGACACACGGGATTGCAGAAACGCCATATGGCCCGGCGGTACAGAAAGCAGATTCAGATAGCCCACACCCGCGACCGATGCAAGAGCCAGTATTTGGAAAGCTCTTCTGAAAAAATCGCCGAACAAGTTCTATTCATCCTCGGCGCCGGATTCCGGATTATGCAGGCGAATGGGACGTTCGGGGGATATGGTCGTCACCGCATGCTTATAAACCAGAGTTTGCTTGTGGTCGTGTTCGAGGACAATAGTAAAATTGTCAAAACTGACCACCCTGCCCTTGATCGGCACACCGTTCGACAGGTATATGGTTATACCCATCTTTTCTTTGCGTATCTGGTTAAGTATGAAATCCTGCAGATTATTCTTTGTCATGGTGCCGTCAGTGGAGAAAATCCTTCGCGAGCGCGGCAATTCGCTCATTTTCATAAGCCGGGTCAACCGTTTTTGTATGCCCGGGTTTATCTGGTGCGTTGCGAAACCAGGTGCGCTGCCTTTTGACCAGCGCCATCGTGTTGCGGACAATCGCTTCAGACACGGTTTCGAGCTGAAGCGCATCGAGCGCATCCGGCTCGACTGCCATCACTTCGTAGGATTCAAAAAACTCACGGATTCCGATGCCAGTCAAGGCAGGCCACGATCTCCACTGCGAGAGCCTATCTGCCGCCTTGACGGCCGCAAATACCCGTGTAACTTCGGCGACGAGCCCCGCGCGGAACATCCCCTGCACTCGCTGCCTTACGCGCTCAAGCAGCTGTTCGCGCGCCGTGTCGAAAATCAGCATCAGTATGTCGTATTTGTCGCGAATCGCACCTTCGCGCGGAATGCTGCTCATCGGGCGGCCGGCCGTGAGACACACAGCAAGCGCACGCCTGAGGCGCACGAGATTGTGCGCGTGAATTTTTTCCGCAGCAGCGGGGTCTATTTCTCTGAGCAGCGCATATGCCTCATCAGCAGGCATCGCCGCTACGCGCGCGGCAACCTGCTCGGGAATTTTCAACGGTGGCAGAAGCCCGCTCAGCAGAGCGTGGATGTAGAAATAGGTACCGCCGCACAGCACCGGCAGCCGCCCTTGCTCGTGCGCGGCGGCGATCTCTTCGGCCGCGCGCTGAATAAACGCCCCGGCTGAAAAACTTTCATTCTCGGGCATGAAATGGTAAAGCCGATGCGGAAACAGCTGCATCTCCTGATCGCTTGGGCCGGCAGAACTCACGCGCAGCGCCGAATAGACCTGCCGCGAATCGGCATTGATAATCGTCAGCGGCAAACCGGTCAATTCACGGTATATAAAGGCCGATTTGCCCGCAGCGGTCGCTCCGGTAAAAATCAGGAGCTTCGGCCGATGCGGCATATCAAACCATGTGCTGGCGCACAATTACCGCGAGTTCTTCAGCGGCTTTCATCAAGTCATCGTTGACGACGACGTAATCAAAGTTATCTTTTTCCATAACTTCGAGGCGGGCAAGTTCGAGGCGGCTTTGTATTTCGGCTTCATTTTCTGAGCCGCGGGCGCGCAGCCGGCGTTCGAGTTCACTCATATCGGGTGGAATAATAAAAAGGCTCACCATACGCAGCTGTTTGCCGCGCAGTGTCTGTGCCCCTTGCACATCGATATCAAGAATCGG
>JAEUSA010000234.1 GCA_016788945.1 Leptospiraceae bacterium | reverse complement strand
CACCGTAATCGAGGTGTTCGTTTCAATCGAGACGAGCTGAAAGCTGCGGTAGCGCCCCTTAGATAGGTGAATGCGCTTCGCTTTTCCGGGTGCAACAACGAGAAGGTGGCGGATCAACTTTTTTCGCAGCGCGGCAAGTTCAGGCGAAATGACGTAGTTCGCTGAAAAATGATAGCGGTTATAACTTTCGAGGCTTTCCGGCGGGTTGAGGCTCACTTTGTGCACCGAAGGATTTATGGCAAAAGACACTTCAACCTGATCGTCGAGCGTCGTCGGCGTCGAGGCCGTACACAACGCGCAGTAGAAATCCGTTGCTTCGACGGCGTCGAGTTCATGGTGAGAGCGGGCGACACCACCACAGCGAGGGCAGATCATATTGTAGTTAAAATCCACGAGCCCGATGCGCGCTGCGTGAATGAACAAATCGATCGCTATGTCGGGCGAAATCGCATGCTCGCCGGCAAAGCTGAACGGATTTATACGGAAGAGATTCCAGTCATCGGCCTGCCGAAGCGCAGAAATGAATTTCTCGACCTCTGCCGCCGGCAAACGTTCGAATTCGAGTAGCTGGGATTTTTTTTGCATCAAAGCTTCCATACCGCGCCAAAATACTCAAAAAACCGCAGCAAGGCAAATTCCACACAGCTCAAGACGCCGCGCCGCAAAACTGATTGCCGCGGCCACGCATAAGCCGCGTACGTCGCCAGTGGCTCCCAGCGACCATGCGATATGAGACCTGCATTTGCCTTGTTCAGCGGCCTTTTGCTGCTTTTATGCACCCCTCGACTCTACGCACAAGGTAGCGATGGCACACAGGCGAATCACGCAACCGCTGCGCAAAAGACAAAGATTCGCCTGCATCTCGGCGCGGGCATCCCGTTTACCTTCAACTCGGCCCGGGCAAACGCGACAACCAATGACCTGCGTATCGGCCCGGCGATCGCAGCAATCGTGGATTTTCCCCTCGTGGGACGGGAATTTTCCGTGTTGGCAACGTTATCGCGCACACAGCTTTTGTGGCAACGCGAAGATGGCAGCAAAAATAGCGACATCTGCAAAGAGGAATTCTCACTGACGCTGGTGTCGTTTCCGGGCTACTGCGTGCAATACCAGGCAAAGGTTTCGCCGTTTCTTTGGTTTGGTTCCTTTGCCGCCGGCGTATCGTTTGCGTATAATCATTTCACCGATGTCTCGTACAAAGGTTCACGCATCTACAATACCAAGTGGGCGTACGGGTCGCTTGGCCTTGCAGGCGCATACCGCTACTCCCATGAGCGACTATCGCTCGTCGCCGTCGGGCATTTTGATTATGGTGTGTTTTCCGTTACACTCACAACGCAGAAAATTCAGGCGTTGCAGGTAGGTTTAACGATTTATGCAATGTACGCAATCTTCTAAATATGATCTGGCGGCTAAGCTGCGCATGCGCCGCAGCCCGTTTGCGGTTTTGAGTGTGGTACTTTTCGCCTCGTGCATGCAGGCCACCGACCCGGGCGTTGAAGAGCGCTACACCGTCGAATTCTCGTCGCCGGCCTCTGTTGTGGGCAAACGTTTCAGCTGGCCTGCGATGCCGGTAAAAATCAAGTATAACCCGTGCCAAGTCTCAGGCTGTTCGGCTGAAATTGAAAACTCGGTACGCAAAGGCCTCGATTTCTGGCGGCGCAATGCCAGCCTCTACGGGGAAATTCAGACAGTCTACTCTGACAGCGCAGACATTGAAGTAAAATACCAGACCTCGCTCGGAGGCAATACAATCGGTGTTTGCTCCGCCAACGTAGGCCAATACAGCAATGGACAATCGGTTCTCGTCAGGCCACTGACGCTGACGATCGCCACCACGTACAGCGGCGGCACGATCAAACAATCAGAATTTGAATTCGTTGCCGCGCACGAATTGGGGCATTGCCTCGGTTTGTGGGAGCATTCACCGCGCGACGGTGACCTGATGTATTATTTGCTGACCGACAAGACTGGTTACACTGCGCGTGATCTGAATTCCATTCGCTGGCTCTATTCACAGACGCCACAGGTAGGCATTTACCCTGCGATGGCAGTCGGCAATGAAATCACGTTAACCGGCGAAATCGCTGTGAGTCCCGAACTGCAGAGGCCATAGATGCGAGGGAGTTTTTTACCATTTTTGACTCTGCTAATGGTTTTCACCGCGTGTGCAACGACGCGTGAAAAAGAAATCCGCACGCTCGCGCGTGAGATCGGTAAGGCCGAGCATAAACTCAAACAGCAGACCGTTGCCATCTTTACACCCGAAATACACGGCACAAGCGATGCCGCAGAAGCCCGAGAACTCGTTGAGCTGCTCACACATGAAATCGTCACCGGTTCAAACCTCAAAGTCGCCGAACGTTCGCGACTGAAAGACGTTCTTAAAGAACACGAGCTTGCGCAGTCGGGTGCTGCTGACCCGGCGACAGCGGCGCGCCTTGGCCGCCTGCTGTTGGTCGATGCTGTACTGATCGGTTCGATAACCGGAAAGGCAGGAAAAACCGAAGTATTTCTGCGCCTCGTCGATTCTGAGACAGCGCTTATTATACAGACGGCGCGCGCCGAGCTGCCCGCCACCGCGCGCGAACGCCAGTCGGGCATGGCCAACGATACCGCAACACAAGTCGCGGTGAAACCTGCCAAACGCAAAATCGCCGAACGACGTCTGCAAGCCAACCTGACGCCGCAGACTAGTCAGGGCACTCTCGAGGCCAACGCAGAAGCGCAGGGACGCCTGACGGATATCAGTTACCGCAAGGGTGGCGTCGGCGGCTACCATCAGGTGATCGGCCGCGTCGAAAATATCGGTAGCGAGCTCATGAACGACCCGACCGTGTCGCTGCAGCTTTACAACAGTGCCGGCACACTGATCGGCGGCAGCGCCTGCCTGTCACCCGACCGTCCGCTGCTGGCAGGGCAGAAATTGCCTTTTTCCTGCCTGTTTAAGCCGAGTGCAGATTTCGCACGTTACGAAGTTTCACTCGATACGACGACAAGGCTCTATTCGTCGAGGGCTCTTTCGCTGACCGCGAAGGATGTCAAGTTTCGCAAAGAGACAGGATCGCTGACCGGCGAATATAAACTGAGTGGTGTGTTGACCAATCACGAAGAGACGAGTGTCACGTATCCGCGCATTCTGGTAAGCCTGTTCGACGCCGATGGTAAATTCATCGGCAGCGCTTCGGGTTTCACCGTAAAAAAGCAACTGCCGCCGGGCGCCTCGTCTCCCTTTGTCGTGACGGCATATGGCTACTCGTTGCACGGCAAGCCGGTTTCATTTGAAGCATTTTATTCCGCGCTACCCACGCGGCATTGACGTTTTCCGGAACCTGTTAGTTAAACACGTCAAAACTCTGCGCATTCTCCTCGAGCTCGACCGCACCGGCATTTTTTGCTTCGCTCTTGTCTACCGAAGGCACGGGAGCCGATTGGGGTGCGCTGCCGTCGCGTGAACCCACAATTAATCCCCCCGTGTTCGCCGTGACTTTTGCGAGGTATTCTTCGGTGCGTCGCGAGAGTTCGCCCTGATTTTCAGAGTAGTACACCTGCGCCTTCACGGGATGTTTACACGGATACGATTGCAGAAGCAAACCGATTTCACCGCAGATATCAACCTGCACAAATCCCGATTCGAGCGGCGGCAAGAGTCTCTTGCTTTCGGGGTGATGCCCCACGTAATCTTTAGAGAAATCCTGCCAGACAGTGCCGGCAGTGCCGCTGCCCGAACCGGTAAATGGAGCGCCACGCTCATGCCCCACCCAGATGACGCTGATCTGCCCCGGCAACGCACCGACAAACCAGGTGTCACGAATGCCGGTGCGGCCCGACCACTTCGCCTTCGCCGCCGCGGGTGATTGCACCGTGCCGGTCTTGCCGCCGGAGATACCGTCAATTTCTTTATACTTCAGGGGCATTGTGCCCTCGGCAGAAATCACCGCCTGCATCAGGTTGAGCACCATCGCGCAGGCAATGGGGTCGAGAATGCGCTGGCGCGGTTTTTCCAGATCTGCCTTGTAGAGTTCGGTGCCATCAAAATCTGTCACTTTCAGTACCGTAACAGGGTCGATGCTGAGACCGCCCGAGGCGATGGTGCCGTAAATTTTTGCGAGCTCCAGCGGTGAGAGTTCAATCGCCCCGAGGGCCATTGCGAGGTTCTTGCGATCACCAATGCGGATTGCCATTTCTTCTGAATTCAACCCGAGAATCATCTGCATCGTATCGACGAACTTGTTGATGCCGATCTGGTGCAATAACTGCACAGGAACCGTATTCATCGACAGCGCAAATGCATGGCGCGCGGTGACCTTGCCTTTATAGCCCTTATACCAGTTCTTTGGCTGATAACCGCCAATGTTGATTGCCTTGTCTTCAACAATGCTCGAAGGATGTATTAACTTCTTTTCGAATGCGAGGGCGTAGACCAATGCCTTAATCGTCGAACCCGGCTGCCGATACATTGAGAAAGCCCGGTTGATCGGCGAACCACTGCGGTATTCATAGCCGCCGACCACGCTTTCGACATACATATTTTCAGGATTCAATCCGACATAACTGCCGTTGATGCCTTCTTCAATTGCCTGGACAATTTCGGCTTCTTGTTTATTGTTTTTGGCTAAAAGTTTTTCACGCTCTTTCAATAGATCGGCTTTGACCTGAGACACGCGGGCATTGAGAAGGCGCGCTGCAGCTTCTTGATTGCGAATGTCGAGAGAAGTGTCGATGCGCAGAACCTTAGATTTCAATTCTGCAGAAGTGTAGTGCTTGTTGAGAAATTTTTCAACTTCGTTCAAGAAATCGGGAGCGCGGTTGAGGCGAAAATTGCGCGCATAGTTATACTTGCCGATTTTACTCGCATAGATAGTGTTCTGGCCGATCTTGCGTTCTTGCAAGGCATGCTTTTCGCGAAAGCTTCTTGCCTGCCGTTCTGTATCGAGTTTTTCGCTGCTCTTAATGACATAAGGATGTGCGCTCATCAGCTTCAGCACCAGCTGCTGGCGGCCGAGCGCAGTCTTCATCGACGCACTCGGGTTATAGAGCGAAGGCGCGGGAATAATGCCGACCAGCATCGCTGCCTCAGCAGGAGTGAGCTCATGCGCCGAAACCCCGAAGTAGCGCCTGCTCGCGTCTTCAAAACCGACGCTGTTCATGCCGAGATAAACTTTGTTGAGGTATATCGCCAGAATTGTCGCTTTGTCGTAACGCGATTCGAGAAACCAGGTACAGAAGAATTCTGACAATTTGTTAAATACATTGCGCTTGCGTATCTTCGTGGTGTCGCCACCCTGCCCCGCTTCGGCATTTTCGGCCTCACTGAGAATCAGCTTCGCGAGTTGCTGTGTCAGCGTGCTACCTCCCTGAGTATCACCGCCGGTGAGCATCGTGTGCAGCGCGCGAAAAATCGACTTGAACTGCACGCCGCCGTGGCTGTAGAAGTTGCGGTCTTCTGAGGCAAGCAGCGCCCAGACGATCGCATTGTGGTCTTTTAGGTTGTCGGCGCGGATGTCGCGCTGCCCTGGCCGGCGTATTTCACCGATCAGCACCTGATTACGGTCATATATTTCGATCAGCTTTTTGTCGCGCTCGCTGAGTTCTCCCTTGAGCTCAGATTCGAGTACGGTAAGAATACTGATAACCGTCTGTTTCTTGCCTTGCCATGAGATGAAGGCGCCGATCACCATCGCGGCGATGCCGGCAACTGCGAGTGAACCGGTAATAAGAATGATCTTTTTTTTTCTCTCCCACAAATAACGAAAAAGAGCAGCTAACCGGCCTTGCGTAACATTTTTCTGCGGGGCGGCCGCTGTGCCTGCAGCCACAGCCTCTGCGGGCGGATTTTCTTGTGTTTGCGGTTTTTCGGGAGGGACGGGGGTATTGCCCGGTGTGTCTGCCATGGCTTAACACCTGATTGGGCGGGATACCGTCAAGCGTAGTGAATAGTTATGCGAAATTCCCCGCAAACGCAAAGCGTTTGCAGGGAATTTTCTTGGGCTTATGTCTGCGCGAGAGCCTGATCGATATCGGCGATAATATCCGATACGCTTTCTAATCCGACCGATAGACGCACATAGTCGGGCGAAACGCCTGTATTGACCTGTTCTTCGGCCGTGAGCTGCGAATGCGTGGTCGAAGCCGGATGAATCACGAGCGACTTGGAATCGCCGATATTAGCGAGGTGCGAAAGCAATTTCACCGAATTGATGAACTTCTTGCCACCTTCGAGACCGCTTTTGACGCCGAAGCCGATCAACGCGCCAAAATTTTCTCCGAGATATTTTTTCGCAAGCGCATGGTTCGGGCTGTCAGATAGGCCCGGATAGTTCACCCATGACACCTTCGGATGTCTTTTCAGATACTCGGCAACTTTGAGCGCGTTGGCGCTGTGTTGCTTTACGCGCAGCGCCAATGATTCGAGCCCTTGCAGAAACAACCACGCGTTAAACGGACTCATGCTGAAACCGAGATCGCGCAGCCAGATCACACGCGCGCGAATGATAAAGGCGATGTTGACGCCGCCGAACGGCTGAAAATTGCCGAACACATCCCAAAACTTGAGACCATGGTAACCGTGATCGGGGTCAGTATAATCGGGGTACTTACCGTTGTTCCAAGCAAACTTGCCAGAATCGACAATCACGCCGCCGATCGATGTACCGTGACCGCCGATGAACTTGGTGGCCGACATAACAATGATATCCGCGCCGTGTTCGATCGGGCGCACAATACCCACACCGACAGTGTTATCGACGATCAGCGGAACACCCGCATCGTGCGCAATTTTTGCGATCGCCGCAAAGTCGGGAACGTCCAGTTTAGGATTACCAATCGTTTCGGCATACACGGCCCGTGTTTTCTGGCCGATCGCCGCTTTGAGCGCGCCGAGATCACCCGACTTCACAAATTTCACCGTACGCCCGAGCAGGGGAAGAGTATAATGAAACAGCTGGTAGGTTCCGCCATAAAGGTTGTCGAGCGAGACAATTTCGTCGCCGGGGCGGGTGATATTCAGAATTGCGGTCGTCGCGGCTGCTTGGCCCGAAGCAGTTGCCAACGCAGCAACCCCGCCTTCGATCGCGGCGATACGCTTTTCGAAGACATCGGTAGTTGGGTTCATGATGCGCGTATAGATATTGCCGAATTCTTTGAGCGCAAAAAGATTCGCGGCATGGTCGGCGTCGTTAAATACATAAGAGGTTGTCTGGTAGAGCGGCACGGCGCGCGAACCGGTAGCCGGATCAACCACCTGCCCGGCGTGCAGGCCTAAAGTTTCGAGATTTATCTGTGACATGTAATTTCTCCTTGTCTGTTAAAACAGACTTTGGGACAATATATAAAACAGCAATACGGCGGCAATTTTTTGCCGCAACGACAGAACCAGTCGCCGCGGTGCGGTATTCTTAAATCGGCTATGTTGCATCAGTCCTCGACCGCGGAAATATTGTCTCTGAGCTTTTGTAATCCCCTCCGCAGGAATACCGAACCTTTCAATGGAGCGCGCGAGGCCGGCACGACACCGGCGGCAATATCGACCGCGGCTGTGTGTTCAGCATTCAGCTCTTCACGCGCATAACTGCTTTCTGTTTTATTGTACGGGCACACTTGCTGACAGATATCGCAGCCGAAGATCCAAAGGTGCCGCCGCGTTTCCGGCGCATACGACGCCGACCTCGTGTCTTCAATCGTGGTATAGGAAATACATTTTTCCACGTGCATCAATCCGTCGCCCGTCAACGCAGCAGTCGGGCATGCATCGACGCACAGCCGGCATTCGCCGCAGAGAGAATGGATATCTTCGGCTGACGCCGGCACGGCTGCAGGCTGCCGCAACTGCGCCGCGAGCGGATTTTCGATGAGCAAAGCGGCGATAAAAAAATAACTGCCACGCGCCGGTGAAATCAACATGCCGTTGCGGCCGATTTTGCCGAGTCCCGCGCGGCGTGCCCAGTAGCGCTCTGGCACCGGGGCTGAATCGGTCACCGCCCGGCCGACCAGAGAGAACTGCGCGGCAATATGCTGCAACTTTTCTCTGAGCAGTAGATGATAATCGCGCTGCCAGGCATAGCGCGCGATCTTGTAAGGCGCCGCGCGCAATTTCATTTCAACGCTCGAAAATCGGTACGGATAGGCAAAGAGCAGAATACTCTGCGCCGTCGGCAAAACAGTGAGCAGATCAAAACGCTCCTTGCGCTCGAGATACCGGAGGTCTGCGTGTCTACCCGTCGCGAGAAAATTGTCATAAAATGCCTTGAAGGCTTCGTCGGGCGCGGTGAGCGGTAGCGCCCCCACCTCGGTAAAACCAATTTCGTCGGCGTACGCCTTGAGGGCTGCGAACTGAGACACGGTGACAGCTTCGCGCACGCAGTAGCTCCCATGGGTGTGAATAGTGCGTCAGGTATTTTTGCGAATTACCACTGACACCGTGTAAAAATAGTATTGACAAGATAGCCAAATTAGTGGATATAATTATCCCTTTTATATGCTCTACAGTAGTGCCAGCAAATATGCCGTTCGCGCCCTCGCCTTTATGGCGGCAGAATCCGATAACCAGATTTTTACCGTAGAGGAAATCGCCAGAGGCGCCAAAGTGCCCAAACCTTACCTCAGCAAAGTGCTGAAGCAGCTGGTTAATGGTAAGATTCTGAAGTCAACGAAAGGCCCCGGTGGCGGTTATAAATTTGCCAAAGACGTGCACGACATCAGCCTCTATGACATCAAGATCGCCATCGACGGTGTTACCGAGTTTGTCGAGTGCGCGCTCGGTCTTGATGGCTGCAACGATGCCGCCCCATGCCCCGCACATTTTATCTGGAAAGACCTGCGTGCGGCCGCCACCAAATCGATGCAGATTACGACGCTCTATGCGGCGGGAAAAATTATTACCGATAAAATGAACCATCCTGAAGCTAACAAGAAGACCACATTTCGGAAAGTGAAGGATAACTGACTTAAAGCAGCCAGCGGAACGGCGTCATCAACCACGCCCGCACGCCCCCATTCCATAGTTCTTTTTCCGCTCTGCGGCTGTGCTTTTTCAACGCAGCGCAGGCTCTCCCCAAGGCGTTTTTTTCCCCGCGCACAAAGACGAGGGTGTCGAGATTGAGTACCATGGAGCGATAGTCGTAATTGGCTGACCCGGTACCGAGCCAGCTGTCAATCTGCATGAATTTGGTGTGCGAAAAACGACGTGCCCTGCCCTCGCCGTGGTACAACAAGATACGCGCGCCCCGTTTTTGCAGCTTGCGTGCCATATGAAACGACACCGCATCGATCCAAGGCAGATCGGAACCTTCGGAGAGAATAATTTCGACTTCAACATTTTCGCGCAGTTTTTTGGTCAGAATGCGCCAATAAAAACCGTAGGGAATAAAATAGGGCATGGCAATCGTAATCTTGCGTCGCGCCTTTCGCATCTTGCGTTTAAGCCAGCGCGACATCGAAAAAGAAAAAACTCGCCCCCCCTGCACAACGATGACCTTATTGCGGCTGCGCAGCAGCAACCGGGTCGCCCAGCGGCTGTGGCGCGCGCGCCTGCCGGCGTCTTCGTATTGCTCGATCAACCTCGCAATCAGGCCACGGTGCCGGGTGACAGCCATCATATCGAGCCAGCGGCGGTAACCATAATGACGGCGCGAACACTCGCGCATGATATTAAATCCGCCTGTGTAAGCGATGCGGTCGTCGACGATCAAAATTTTGCGATGATTGCGACGAATGAGATAACGGAACCAGGCCCGGCTCAACAGTCGCAGCCGATGGTGCGTGAAAACGGCAACACCCTTTTCGGTCAGGCGCGTGATGACGGCGGCGGGTAATTCGAAGCTGCCGATGGCATCGACGACCAGTTCGACGTCGACACCCTGCACGGCTTTTTTTATCAACGCGCGCTCGAATGCGCGACCAACTTCGTCGTCTTGCCAGATATAGATCATCAAACGCACACGCCGGCGCGCCGAACGGATGCTTTTCAGAGCATGTGCGTAAAAATCGTCACCTTCGGTAATAATTCTGAGTGCCGGCGTTGCCACTGCAAACCCCAAGTCGATCACGGCCATGCTGCGACAAGGTTATCTCGGCAGCGCGTTAGTGCGCGCAGTCGGGCAATATGAGTCCGGGGCGTAGCAGCAGCAAAATGCCGAGCGCAATCGCGTAGAGAGGGCCGACGATGGCCAGTAGCTTGCGTAAGCGCGGATTCAGATAGATACCAAAAAGCGAAGCCGCAAGCATCAGCGGAAATGTACCGAGCCCGAAGAACAGCATGTAGAGCACACCGTCGGTAACACTGCCGGCAGCAAAACTCGCCATCACGGCGATGGCAACCATACCGCAGGGCAGAAGACCATTGGCCGCACCCAACAGCGAAAACCGGATAGCTCCGGAGCGCCCCGCAAGGCGAGTCAGCGCAGAACGCAATGAAGCCTGCACGGCATTCAGCCAGCGGATTTCGATGAGGGGCACCAGCTGCATCAGTGCCACGAAGATAAGCAGCGAACCGGCGAAATAAGACAGATACGATTGAAATCCTTTCAGGCTCAACGCTGCACCGGTGAGTCCCGTTATGGCGCCCAACAGACAATAGGTAAAAATGCGACCGAGATTGTAGAGAACCCGGTTGAGAATTGCCGCACCGTGTTTCGCATCAGCCGCAGGCAGCGCCAGCACGAGAGGGCCGCACATACCGAGGCAGTGACCACCTGAAAAGAACCCCATAACCAAAGCGGTTATGAAAAGGCTCATGGCAGCGCGTTTTGCAGAAAATACTTCGCGCCGCCCGATTCAAAATCGAGCGACACACGCCACAGCTGGTTGGGCTTGAGCGCCGCGCTTACCGCTCGCGTCGTGCCGTCAAACTCGACGAAGACAGAAAAATCATCTGCCGGGTTGAGCGGAGAATAGAAATGCAGCGTTCCTTTGACGCGTTTACCGGCGAATGCCGCCGGTAACTGCACACTCACGCCGTTTGCCGTGCGGCTGATTTCAGCGCGACCCAGTTTCATCAGCGCCTTTTCACTTTCGAGGCGCGCGGAAAATAGTTTGTCGCGGTAATAATAATCGGGCGCTACCAGATCGACGCGCTCGGAGAAAGCCACGCGGACAAAACCAATGGTCATGGCGATAAAAGCGGCCATGACCAGCGTGATACCCAAGGGCCATGCATAATTGCGCATACGCTCAGCTTCCCCCGGCAACAAACACCGATTTCTTCTTTTTTACCAGCTGCCCGTTCGACCACAACTCGAGCTCAATCGGCAGGCTCGTGGCCGTGAGCGACTCGGGCTTGAGGGCGACAAAGAAGCGTACCTCGAGCACACTCTGCGCAGCGATATCGCTCAGTTGGTCAATGAAGCGTATCTGTCCCGGAATACCGGTCAGACGGATATCAGCTGTCTGGCGGTCGAATGTCTTATTGAAAATCTTCAACGAGTACATATTGCCGACATAACCGTCCTGAAATTTCTGCATGAGCATACCGGGCTGTCTCAGTAAAACAGTTTCGATCTTTTCCCGACGCAACAACAATGTGGTAAACAGGCCCAATACTGCGAGCCACAACACCATATAACCGATTGTCCTGAACTTGATGCGCTGCTTGCGA
>JAEUSA010000188.1 GCA_016788945.1 Leptospiraceae bacterium | reverse complement strand
ATAGACCGCGGTGAGCAGCCGAACGCCATTCTGATTATCAACACTTTAAAGACGCAGAATATGCTTGAGCGCGCGGGAAATCGTGCGGCGATTATGAATATTGCCTCGCTCGGCGTGCTTGTCGGCGTGAGCACATTCACCGATAAAATCCGCGATCTGGCCTTGCGTCGCCGACTGATCATCAGCTTTCGTGAACTTGAGAAAAAAGCCGGCGATACAGGTTTCAAGCTCGATAGCGTTCTTACCGATACCGAGGGCGCGCTCACGCATCTCGCCGATCGTTACAGCAGCTATAACATCCGTCATATCAAAGATACCAACAAGGAATTTCTCGAATTTCTCAAACACGTGCGCGAATCGCACGACGGTATTACCGGTACAGCGACCGGCTTCAAAAAGCTCGATGAACTAACCGGTGGATTCAAGCCCGGTCAGATGATCGTCATTGCTGCGCGTCCCGGTATGGGTAAAACAACCTTCGCGCTCAATATCGCGCTGAACGTGTGCATGAACAAAAACCGGCCAATGGCCGTGGCGTTTTTTTCGCTCGAGATGACACGCCTCGAACTGCTATTGCGCCTGTTGTGTGCCCGCGCGTTTTTGGATTCGCAGAAAGTGCAGAAAGGTCGTATCAACGAAAAGGAAATGGCTCGCCTTGCGCACACAGCCAAAGAAATTTACGAATCAGAGTTCTATATCGACGATAGTGCAGATCTCACTACATGGGAGTTCAAACAGCGCGCACGCAGGCTTGGCCGCACACTCAGGCAGCAGGGCAAAGACCTTGGTCTCATTGTCGTGGACTACTTGCAGCTGATGACCGACCGCGACCGTGCCCAAGATGGCCGGCAGAATGAAGTCGCGGCGATTTCGCGCGCGATCAAGCTCATCGCCAAAGACCTCGGCGTGCCTATTCTCGCACTCTCACAGATGAATCGATCGATCGAACAGCGCGGTAAAGATCCGCGGCCGCAGCTTTCAGACCTGCGTGAGTCGGGCGCGATCGAACAGGATGCCGATATGGTCGTGTTTATCCACCGCGAACACATGGGCAAGGATGCTCCTGAAGACAAAAAGAACCTCGCGGAGATCATTATTGGCAAGAACCGCGGCGGCCCGCGCGACTCGATTGAACTGGCCTTTCTATCGGATAAGAGTCTGTTTACAGACTACGAACCTGCTCCGCAGCAGGAATAGCTGACTTCATCACTATTTATTGCAACCGCGATGCTGGTATAAGCATCTAAAGGGTATGCAAACAACTAGCGGCGCGAGAAAAACGGCCAGTATTGCCGGTTTTCATGCCGGTCTCAGGAATGCGGTTTTCGCCTTTCTGAAAGAAAATTCGCTCTCACCCATCGACGAAAAAGGCCTGATGCGCAAGGCGATTATCAACTATTCGATGTGGTTTATTTTCTACGCGGCTTATCTATTGATTGGTGTATTTTGGGGCTGGTATGCGCTGCTGATGGTATTGCCATTGGCCTTCGCGATGCTATGTATTGTGCTGTCGGTGATGCACGACGGCAGCCACGGCGCATTCAGCAACAATAAATTTCTGAATTCGCTCGCCAACTACAGCCTCGCCTTCGCGGGGGGAAGTCCGGTACTTTGGCACCAATTGCATGTGCGTGCACACCACGACCACACGAACGTCAGCGGCCACGATCAGGATTTTGAATCGGGTGGCCTCATTCGTCTTCACCAGGCACAGGCGAAACATCGCCTGCACAGGTTTCAGCGGTTTTATGCCTGGTTGCTTTACGGTGGCCATAGCCTGCGTTGGATCTTATTCGACGACATCAAAGACTATATCACGCGTCGCTGGCCACTCAGCAAAGCGCAGCGCAAGACATTGCTCATCGAAATTATCTTCGGCAAGTTCTGGCATCTGGCAAGTTACCTCGTGATTCCTGCGCTGGTCACCGGCAATTGGCCGCTGGCGATTGTTTTTTATCTGAGTCATTGGATGCTGCTCAGCGTTGCCTTGATTCTGATATTTGCCATGGCGCACCTGACCGAAGTGCAAACAATGCCGGCGGCGAAGGCCGACTGCGAAGAAGACTGGGCGTTGCACCAGATTGCCACAACAGTCGATTTCGCCACAAAAAACAGAGTGTTATCGTGGATCGTCGGTGGATTGAACTTTCAGATCGAACACCATATTTTTCCGAAAATTTCTCACACGCGATACCGTCTCATACAGCCGATCGTCAGGGATTATTGCGCCGCGCACGGTGTGCGCTACTTTGAGTATCCCAGTTTTAGGGCTGTGTTGGCGGGGCATTACCGCCACTTAAAAATGCTCAGTACGTGACTTAAAACAACCATAACTGCTCTCCGGTTTTGGCGGCGTACAGGTGTGAGAGCTGAATGCCCAGCAGGCGAATTTTTTCTGAGGCGACCGTACCTTCGGGCACATTGCGCTGGAAAAGAGTCCAGGCATGTTCAAACAGATTCTCGGCCGAACGCACCGGCACGGGTAACGTCTGTGAGCGCGTAATGGTGTGAAAATCGGCAAAACGTATTTTGACGGTCAATGTGCGCCCAGAAATATTTTTGCGTGCCATACGTTGTGCAAGATCGTCGGCAATTTCTCCCAAAGCATCTTTAACTTGCGTAAGGGCCGTAAGGTCGCTAGTGTACGTACGTTCCTCGCCGAACGATTTGCGCTCGTGTGTTGAGACAACTTCGTCGCGGTCGACGCCGTGTACCAGTTCATGAATCCGCTCAGCCCATTTGCCGAGGGCCGAACTGAGAACGGCAAGATCAGAGCGCTGTAAATCGGAAATCTTGCGTATACCTATCCGGTTGAGGCTCTCTTTGGCGCGCGGGCCGACACCCGGTATCGCTTCAACCGGCAGTGGCGCAAGAAATTCTTCTTCTTTGCCGGGGTGTATGAGGGTTAGACCGTCGGGCTTCGTCAGCTCAGAGCCCATCTTCGCGAGCGTCATGCCGGTGGCGATACCGAGGCTGCAGGTAAGGCCGGTTTTTTCTTTGACGGCTTTTTTGATTGCATTGCCGAGTTTGCGCCAGGTGCCGAATTTTTCTCCGTTATCTGAACAATCCAGTACGGCTTCATCGATCGACATGCGCAGCAACCTGTCACTGAAGCCTGCGAGTACCTCCATAACTTCATCGGAGACCTCTTTGTAGCGGTTGAACCGGTGCGGCATAAAAATAGCTTCGGGACAAAGTTTGTACGCGGTGCTTACCGGCTGTGCGGATTTTACTCCGAACTTACGCGCTTCATAACTTGCGGCGCTCACCACACCGCGGCCATGGCCACCTTGAGGGTCGGCGCCGACGACAACGGGTTTACCTTTAAGATCGGGTCGATCTTTGACTTCGACGCTGGTAAAGAACGCATCCATGTCGACGTGGACGATGGTGCGAAAACTGCGTACGGGTGCGTCGGTACCCTCGGTCATGTCGGGGGTTAATCCTTCTGTTTTGTCCAATCGGGTTCATAAACTTCGAAAACGAGCGGGTGTTTTTTGAGCTCAGCGGCGACGCCGGTCAGTTTATCTTTGGGAACGTGCAAAATAAATTTTGGCCCGGTATTGTAATAATACATTTTGCCGCGGCTCGAATCGGCCCCTTCGCGAAAAGGCAGATTATATGCTTGGAGAACCTCTTCTGCCTCTTGTCGGCGCGCTTGCTTCTTGAATGTCACGGCGAGTTCACGCAGCACGGGAAATTTGTCGTGTTCAAATGCTGCGGTTGGAAGGTTCAACGCGAGCGCCGCAAAGATCATGAATAATGAACGCGCGATCAGCATGGTTCACCGCCGCGCAGACTGATTGCGGTGTAAATAAACTAAATTCGCGCGAGATGAAAATTCGGCCGTTCGGGCTGCCCGCGGCGGCGCACTTCAAAATGCAGGTGTGGGCCGGTGGCGCGCCCCGTCATGCCAGAGAGGGCAATCTTCTGCCCCTGCTTGACTGTTGTTCCGTTCGATACCGCGAGTTTACTCAGGTGGCCATAGAGTGTGCGATAGCCGTTACGATGCTCGACGATGATGGTTTTGCCATAGCCTTTTTTTGTGCCCGCAAAAACTACGGTACCATCTGCCGAGGCGACAACCTTCGTCCCGATACCACAAGCGATATCAATGCCTTTGTGGAATTTGTGCTTTTCGGTAAAAGGATCGCGGCGCACACCGAACCCCGATGTGATGCGGCCTTCAACAGGATGAATAAACGCCTTCAGGTTAAAGAAATCTTTTTCGGTTTCATCGAAGTGCAGGCCGGTGATAAAGTAGAAATTCTCTTTTCCGGGTATCGCGATCAGATCGGCCTCCCGGCGCGCAAATTTCTTCGCGACGGCAGACTTATCTCCGTAAACGGCGATTCCCCGCACATTCGGCAACAGCCATTCGTCGCCCGAGTGGAGATCCCACAGCGAGGCGAGGCGGTTGACGCTCGAAATCGTATCATGGTTGAGCGCGGTTCTCGCCATCACCTGAAAGAAGTTGTCTTTCTTCTTTAGTTTGTAGCGCCGCCATTTGATTTCGGGCGCAGAACCGTCGGCGACCGCGCGCAGGTTCTCGGTCACCTCGGCGCGCATCTGCCGTATTTCCGGATCATTGTGCGAGAGGGATGTAATATAGGTATTGCCGCGCGTTGCACCCGCGGCATACGCCGTAAGAAGTGCGCAGGCGGTAATTACTGGCCTCATCCGGTTCATTCGTGCAGGGCTAAGGATTTCCATAGCTATGCGTATTTTGCGCGTTATGGAATTCCATAACTGCGTTTGGGCATAGCATTATCCCTATTTCACCAATCGGCGTTTACCCGGCATCGTTTGAGCAAATTATGTCGCATAGGTAGCGAAACTCTCATCGACACGCTGCGCAAAGGCGAGGAGTTTCTCGCCCGCAAAGGTGTGCCGTCGCCTCGGCTCGAAGCGCAGCTGATTTTTGCCCACGTTTTGCGGCTCACACGCATCGAGCTTTTCACGCAGCCCGACCGCCCGCTCATTACCGATGAACTGGCCGCCCTGCGCGAGGCATTGGTGCTGAAGGGGCAGGGAACACCGACTGCGCATATTCTGGGTAGCCGCGATTTTTATGGCAGGCCTTTTCGCGTGAACCGCGACGTGCTGATTCCGCGGCCTGAGACAGAAGAACTCGTTGAACGACTGCTGGCACGGCACAAGAAACTGCAGCATATTGTGGATCTCGGCGCGGGCAGCGGATGCATCGGCATTACGCTGGCGCTCGAGGCTGCGGCAGATTATCTTACGCTCGTCGACGTTTCGGCTGCAGCGCTCGCCATCGCTGCGGTGAATGCCGCAGATTTGCTCGCCGAAACGCAGACGCAATATACACTGCTTGAAGCCGATTTTACCGAGGGGGATCTCCCCATTAGCGAAGCCGTTGACCTCGTGGTGAGTAATCCACCGTACGTATTACCCGAAGAATTTACCGGACTCGACATCGCGGTCAAAGAGTTCGAGCCGCGCTTGGCCCTAATCGCCGATGATTTCGCGGGCTTGCACCGCGCGCTGGCAACGACCGCGTATGCGCTGCTTAGGCCTGGTGGTGTTTTTGCCCTCGAAACACACCCGGGTATGGTAGATCACGTGTGTGACTGGCTGCGCGGTCAGGGGTTTGTCTCCGTCGAGGTCTGTAATGACTTGGCCGCACGTCCGCATTTCATAGTTGCGCAGCGGTAGCCGCGCAGAAATTATGAAATCCAAATACGTTATTTTGAGTCTTGCTGTTTTGACGGTAATGACTTTTGTCTTCATTTTCGACAATGTGTTTTCGATCTGGGAACAAGCTTCATATGCACGATTTCGGCCAGTAACGACGGGGTTGCCTTCGGCGCAGATTGCGCGCGACGTGAAAATCGGCGACGTTGCGGCAGATATTTACACAGCAGAAAATGTGCTGCAGCAGAAGCGCCCGCTGCTTGTCGTGATTCACGGTGGTTTTTTGCAGGGGGGCAATAAGAAGAACTATGCATACCTTGGCGGACTCGGAGTTCGCAGCGGCTACGCGGTTGCGGTCGTGCAGTTGCCGCATTATCCGGGAATTTTCACGAAGATATTCTATTCTTCTGAAGCGATGCAGGCGCGCTCATTGCCCGTGCAGGCAAAGCGTTTTGCGCAGTTTTTGAGTGAAATCGGCGCCCTCGGAGATAAATACGGATTTGATGGTGAAAAAATTCATGTGTTGGCGCACGGTTCTGGTGCATTGCTGTTGGGCGGTGCGGATGTCAAAAAATACCGTAGTATTACACTCGTGTCACCGATTTTTTCCCTTGTTAAAGATGTCGCGCAAATTGCCCCGATGCAACTGCGGGCGCTCGATGGTTATGTCAAAGATGCTGATGCGTTGCAGCTTTCTCCGGCAGAATG
Source organism: Leptospiraceae bacterium (assembly GCA_016788945.1). Lineage (GTDB taxonomy): Bacteria > Spirochaetota > Leptospiria > Turneriellales > Turneriellaceae > Turneriella. Next base: position 12,150 of record JAEUSA010000188.1, on the reverse strand, counting down.
GCTGAAAGCGACAACAAGCCCCGTCATGGTTTTGTGTACCGAGCGCGACTTGCCTTACATCAAAGACGCGTGTAAGAATCTGCAGCTCAACCGCACTGCGGCAAAACCCATCACGCGCATTATTGTGCCGCGGCCGTCACACTTTGAACTGATGTTTCATCTCGGCAGTAAAATTGAAGAAGCGACGGGGCCGTTTAAGAAATTTTTATTCGATAACAACAAGTTGTGAATAATAGGGGTAGATTAAAACCTACCCCTGTTGCTCACAGTCGAAATGCTTCGGGTAACAGCTTATCGATTTCGATCTTCTTCACGGCCTTTTTGCCGTCAAAGAAGGCAATCCCACCTTTACCGAACTCGAACATCACCTGCCTGCACGCACCGCAGGGGGGAATCTCGGGCAGCTTGTTATTGACGATGTAGATCGCGCGGATCAGCGATTCACGATTTTCTTCGATTGCCTGCACCGCAGCCGAGATCGCGGAACGTTCAGCGCAGATGGTAAGGCCGTACGAGGCGTTCTCAACATTACAGCCGGTGTAAATATTTCCGTCGCTCGCCAGCAGCGCTGCACCAACATGAATTTTGGAATACGGCGCGTAGGCTCTCGCAGCGGCATGCAGCGCACGGTCGCGCAGCATGTCGAGCATGTGCTTGTCAATTTTGACTGTTGGTTTTATAGCCATAATGCCTAAAGTAACGCCGCGATCTGCACGGCATTGAGTGCGGCACCTTTGAGTAGCTGGTCGCCGGCGATAAAGACGTTCAGGCCTTTGTCGGGCTGGCTGATGTCTTTTCTGATGCGTCCGACAAGACAATCCCATTCGCCCGAGGCTTCGAGCGGCATCGGGAAATGGTTTTTGCTGCGGTCGTCAACCACACGCACGCCGGGGAAATCCGCAAACAATTTGCGCGCTTCATCTTCGCTTGGCGCTGAACCTTCGAATTCGATATTAATCGATTCAGCATGTGCACGCAAGATAGGTACGCGAATGCAGGTCGGGCTGATCGAAATTTTTTCGGTACCGAGAATCTTTTTGGTCTCTTTTACCATCTTTATCTCTTCTTCGTTGTAGCCCTGCGGATCGATTGCGGTGTTATGCGAAAACAGGTTAAAGCCGTAAGGGTAAGGCATTTTCTGCGGTGTGAACGGCTTGTTATCGAGTACCGCGCGCGTTGAATCTTTGAGTTCTTCCATCGCCGCCCAGCCGGCTCCCGAAGCCGCCTGGTAGGTTGAAACGACGAGCCGTTTCACCGGATACTTGCGGTGCAGCGGGTAAACCCCCATCAGCATAATAATCGTGGAGCAATTCGGGTTGGCGATTGTGCCGCTGTGCTTTTTGGCATCGGCGGGGTTCACTTCAGGCACAACCAGCGGTGTACCCTCACGCATACGGAATGCCGAACTGTTATCGATCATCACGCAACCGGCAGAGAGTGTATGTTTTTCGTATTCTTTACTGACAGAGCTGCCTGCCGAAAACAGGGCAATATCGGCGCCCTTGAATGATGCAGGTGTCATTTCTTCGATCGTGATCTCTTCACCACGGAATTGCAGCTTTTTACCGGCGCTGCGTTTCGTTGCGAGAAGGCGCAGCGACGCCATCGGAAAATTCATTTTTTCGAGCACATTCATGAACTCGACACCGACCGCGCCTGAGGCGCCGGCGATGACCACGTTTTTGCCTGCCATGAGCGCTTCTTTTTTGGCGAGACAGGCTGAAAATCTAAACAGTCAATGTCGCCGTGACCGGATATTTCAGCGAGGGTATCTGCGGGTATTATCCCGAACGGCTGACGCGCAACCATTGTTTCAGCGACGACACACATTCGCTTTCGCAGGCGCAGCTGACGCGCGTTCTGGCCAAAGGCTATCGCCGCTTCGGCGTCGACTATTACCGGCCCTACTGCCGTGCCTGCCGTGAATGCACGCCATATCGTGTTTTAGTGCACGAGTTCAGAATGACACGCCGCTTTCGCCGTACCTTGAAGCGCAACGCCGATCTGGTGATACGTTGGGCAAAACCGCGGCCTTCGCGCGAGAAATTTGACCTATATTTGCGCTATCAACTAACCCGGCATAAAGAATGGGACACTCTTTCTGAGCAGGGTATGAAACGTGCGCTGGCCGAGACGATGATTCAGCAGATGTACATGAACCCTGAAGACAGCATCGAGCTTACCATCTTGCTCGATAACCGGGTAATCGGTTTCGCCGTGTTTGACCGCACGCTCGATTCCCTTTCGGCGGTTTATTCCGTTTTTGATCCGCAGGCTAAAGCACGCTCGCTCGGCACGCTGAACATTCTGCTTGCGATTGAACGCACCCGTGAACTGCAATTACCCTACCTCAACCTCGGACTTTACCTTGCCGGCCATGAAAAGATGTCTTACAAAGCGAATTTTCAGCCGGCCGAAATATACCACCATCATCAATGGCGCAAGTTTCAACGCGAGACTACCTGATTTAGCTCTGCCCGAAAAAGCGAGGGATTTAGTTTTCGAGGTAATCTTTGTCGAACGTCGTGCGCTCTTTGAGGCGCTGCAACAGATTGGCAGCCATGCGCTTCATTGTGCGCTGCGGCGTGCCGAGAATTTTTTCGAGATCATTGTATTTTACCTGTTCAATCTTCTGCAGAATGAACAGATTGCGCTCTTGATCGTTGAGCGAAACGAGAAAATTATCAATATGTTTTTCCAGTTCTTTCTGGTAGATTTTTCCGACCTGTTCGTCTTTTTCCCATGTGTCACTTTCTTGCGTATTCTGCAGGTCGCGCGTCAGCCGGCGGTGCGTATCGCGTACATAGGTGAGAATGACGTTGCGGGCAGTCTTGACGAGCCACGATTCAATGCGATCGGTCGAAATATCGAGTTCGGGCAGTTTGTCGTAAAATGTAATAAAAACTTCTTGCAGTAGGTCGAGTGCTTCGTCGCGGTCGCGCACCGAGCGGGAGATATAATTCAATACCCGATTTTTGCTCTTATTGTATATGCGCTGGAAATCCGCCTCGCGCGTCTCCTCCGGTCGTAAAGGTTTTGGTTCCACCCAATTACGTTTCTGGAAAACTCACGTCACGCGGCAACAGGAAAGAAAATTCGGTGAATTGACCGCGCGCCCATGCAATGCGGATCTTGCCCTGGATGCGCTGTATTTTCTTTGCGACAATGTCGAGGCCGGCACCGCGGCCTGAATAATCACCGCCTGCAGCTGCCGTCGAGAAACCCGGTTTAAAGATGAAGTTGATGATGTCGTTATCGTCCTGATTGCCGGCACTTTCTGCACGAATCAATCCGTGTTCGACCGCCCGCTGCCGTATAGCCTCAACGTCAAAACTACGGCCGTCGTCACGCACGGTAACGACGAGTCCCGATGCCTCTTTGCGCGCCGAAATCAGAATACGCGCGACCTCGTTCTTGCCTGCATTGCGTCTCTCTTCAGGCGGTTCGATCGAATGCGCGAGGGCGTTGCGCACGCATTGAACAAGGCTGTCGCGTAAGGCGGGTGCCAACCGGCGGGGGATCATCTCCGCGGAAAAACCGTCATAAATGATTTCTGCTTTTTTGCCGAGTCTGTGGCAGATTTCAGCAACCATTTTCGGCAGCGATTCGCGAAGTACGTCGACGGCGCTCATGTGCATGCCGCTGGCTTCCCGCTGAAACCGCAGAATCTTACGGATCATCTCCTCAAATTCTTCGAGTGCCTTTTGCAAGCTGGCGTACCCGATATTGACGGCAATCATATCGAGATTTTCCAGCACATCAGCTGACAGCATGTTCTGCAATTTTGTTTCAAAGTTATTTGCCTCGTCGGCAATAAAACCTATCTTAAAAAGCTGTGCGCTTCCCTTAATTGTGTGCACGGCGCGGTAGACCTGTTCGATGCGGCCACGCAAATCGAGAGCGCTTTCTTCTGCAATCGCAGCATCGATGTCTTCGATTTCGTTTTCGATGCTGCCATAGAAAGCCTGTAATGCCTCGGGATTAACACTGAACAATGTGCGCACGATTTCGAGCTGGCGGTTGGCACGTACCTCGCGTTCTTCAAGTTCTTCGCGCAGTTTTTCATCGGCAGTGATATCGCGGCATGAAACGAATGCACCCATGATGCCACTTGAGCGCTTCTGACGTACAAAACTGAAATCGATTATCTTCTGGCGCTGGCTTTTTAATCCATGGATCGCAATTTTGCGCAGAGGATTGAGTTGGTCGACCATGTCGTCATCCATGGCGGCGTTGAAGAGGACGTTGAGAAACAATCGTGCATCTTCGGATAAATTCTCTCCGGTGATGCGCAGGATAATCTGCGAAAACGGCTGGCCGACAAGCTCGTCGCCATCTAACTCGAGAATTTCAGTGATTTTCTGTGAAAATTTATTGCCGATGATTTGTTCGCGATTGATAAGAAAAACGCCTTCGTTCAGTGCGTTGAGTACCGCGTCGCCTTCGGCGCTCAGTTCTGCAATCGTAGCCGTGCGTTCGATAATCTTGAGCTCCATCGATTCGATAAGTTCTTTATTCTCAGCTGCCAGCGCTTCGAGGCGACGGTATGCATCTTCTTGGCGTATGCTCAGCATAACAGATTGTGAAAGAATAAAACCGATGAGGCCGAACGGTGCAAGTTCCGGAGCGTTGAGAATGTTTGCTACCGTAAGTATATCCACCGTAGCACCGGCGAACAGACCGCCGATACCCAATGCCAAAGTCTTGGCGCCGCGTTGCCCGGCAAACACGGCCCGGACAATCGCAATAAGACTGTAAAGAATCATCAGCAGCGAAAATAGTTGAAAAGCTGCGAGAGTTTCTGTATACCAGCGCGGTGGTAACGCTATAACCACGATGCATGCAGGTATGGACACCACGAGCACGGTAATCAGCGCCCAGCGGCCGAATTGTTGCGGAAAAACGAGGCGCAGAAACCAGGCGGCAAAAGGTACCGCAGCGTAGAACGTCAGATAGGCAAACCGGGAATTCCAGATCCATGGAAAGTCGGGTAACAATACCATCAAATAGCGGTTACCTTCGACCAGCGCTCTGAGCGCTAAGAGAAAGCAGAGCACTGCAAAAGCGAGGTTTGAGATTTCACTGCGCCGCCGCAGAAACATCAGAAAATGGTAGAGGCCGATCAGGAAAATTGCACCTGCAAGAAAGACAGAGAGCGCATATTCGTTCTGCACCGTGCTTTGCATGTGCGCACTTTCTCCGAGCCGCAAAGTCTGCCAGATGCCGCCATGCCGGTCTTGGTAATTAGAAACATGCATTATGAGAAGAATTCGGCCTGACGTATCGGGTGCGGGCAGACGTGCGAGCACCGGAACGGTCCGCGCTGCAGATTCGGTTGCCGACATTGCCGGTTTCCCCTGTTCTGCAATCAGCTCACCGTTTGCATATAACCGGTAGGCCGTGCCGATGTTGGGGATTTTTAACGACAATTCTCCGCGGCGCTTGCCCAACAGCAGCAATAGTTCATAACTGCCCCAACCCTCGGCCGGTAGGGGTGATCCGGCATAAACAACACCTTTCCATGTGCCGCGTACGGGAATATCAATACCATAATCACGTGGCGGCGCACCGGTGGGAGAAATAAATTCGTGCCAGAAAAACTTCCACGTGCCGTCGAGAGACAGCATATCTTTTGAAGAGATTTCCGTTTCGCTGAAATCGGCGACGCCATGCCGGGCCGGCCGATTTACTTTGTCCGACGCCTGAATAGACGAAGATGTGAAGAGTAATACCGCAGCGGCGGCGGCAATCTTGATGGTCACTGTGCCTTGAGACCGACCACTTTTTCAATCGCGGCGCGTACGGCCGCTTCAGAAACGGGTTTATTTATAAAGAGCGCAGCACCGGCATCCAGTGCTTTCAACACAACGCTCTTATCGTTGATGGCAGAAACTATGATGATGCGCGCCTCGGGGCGTATTTTCCGCATTTCTTTTAATGCGGCGAGTCCGTCGATTTTGGGCATCGTGATGTCGAGCGTGACGATGTCGGGCGCAATCGCCCTGAACTGTTCAATCGCCTCTTCGCCGTCACGCGCGGTGCCGGCAATCTCCAGATCGAAATTGCGCAGAAACTTGCTGAGCACATCCCGCATGATCTGCGAATCGTCGACTACGAGCACTTTCAGCGCCATCTGTACTCTCTTTTTATAGGTGCGACAGGGCGAAAACCAAAACCGCTGATGCCATGATTATACAATGGGCCTGCGGGGTTTTATTGGCCGATGCGATACCGGTACGCCACGCCGCCCTTAAAGCCCAACAGGTAATAGCTGTCTTCATAGATGCTGTGATAGTCATAGGCAACATAGACACGGAACCTGTCGATGACGGTAAACATAAGGCCTACCTCACCGGTAAATCCGACGCGTGATGCTGAGGTTGTCGAACTGTCCGGGCCTGCGGAGAGCGTTGCGTACATGTGGTGCAATCCGTAAGAACCTTTGCCATACGGCGCGCGCAAGAGAGATTCATAGAACGGACCGATTTTTTCTTTGTACTTCCATAGAAAAAGTTCCCAGATCCAGTCGCCGAGAGGTACATAAACCGCCCCGGCGAAATAGTGCGCATAGAGATGCCCTTCGCTGTTGAGGGTACCATACCCGGGTATTGTCGGCGTGGCGACGTCAGAATACACCGGCATGTATTCATATAGTACACCGTAATAGACCGGGAAGAAAAAACGAACGGTCAAATCGAGCCCCCCGCCGGTGCCCCCGATACGGACTTTGGATGTCTGGTCGACTTTTCGCGGCACGGGAATAAGCTTGTTATGCCACACGGCCCAAGCAGATGCTTGAAAATCCGCAGCGGGGATTTCCCAATTCAGCAGAGGTATTTTTGCCGGTTCTGCAGCAGAACCCGCAATGAGCAACAGCATCATCAGATGGCGTAACGGCCGAAACAGCCTGCCGGGTGCGATTGCAGGTGTTGGTATCGGCTTCATTGCTGAAATAAGGAATAAATGAGAAATGTCCGGTCGGAAATCATACCATTCGCCTTCCCGTAACCGATGTATGTGCTGAAAAATGACTTATCATTCACCGTCCAGTAGAAGATCATGTTGCCGTTGGCGCGCATGGTGTCGGCATCGGCGGGCTGCGGGCCGAGGGTGAAGCGTGGGCCGTAGGCACGGCAGCCGAGTTCTTGCGCGACGCTGACCGAATATTCGATCAGGCATTTGGTACTCTGGTAACCGGGTGACGCTTTGTATGCTGCGAGATAGTCTTCGTCAGGTACGCCGATGAGAATTTCGAGAGTTTTTCCGAGGCCCGCCGCCTTCGTCTGGTATTCGTTGGCCAGCGAAACCATCGGCCCGAGCGCGGCCGTCGATTTCGGATCAAGCCACACGAGCGTAATGGTATCGTCTGTCAGTAGATCTTCAAGGGCCTCGCGAAGCGTGGGTATCCTTTCTCCGTATTTCAGCCGGCAGAATACCTTCACCAGCAGTATGGTATAGTTTGATACGTTGCCGAGGCAGAGTATGCTGTTGACGAGGCGTGAATTAAAATCGTCGTCATGGTAGAGAAACGGCACGCCGTCTTTTGTCATGTGAACATCCAGCTCAACAGCGTTCGAGCCGAGGTAACCGGCAAATTTTATACTTTCGAGTGAATTTTCCGACGCACCGCAATTGTCGACGGTACGGCAGCCATGGTGGCCAATAATGTAGAAGTTGTTGATCGGTTTCAGCGGGCCGACATAATCGAGTATGATCGTATTGTTGAGTGTGTCTCTGTTCTGACCATAGACACCGGTAATGCGCGGGTTATTCGCCGGAGGCGTGTCGGCACAGATTTCTGTGCCACCGGCGTTTGCTTCGATGCGCAGCCTGGCGAGGCCGGTTGTCTGCGAAGCCGGGTCGCGCGTGCGGCCCTCGAAGATGACCGCATTATCGACACAGTTGACGTTAAAGACCGCATATGTTTCCGCGTCGTAAGAAAACATCGAAATGCGGCTGTTGGCAACGCTGACCGTAATTCTGCCGCGGAAAGTCGAGGCCGATGATGTTGCCGCGTAATTGCCTTTAATCTTGTTTAAAACTGCGGCAGGAAACACCCGGGAATTTTTCACAAGGCCGCTGCCGCCGAATTCGGGTTCATCGTCGGTAAGCACTGCGCAGCGTGTGAAAGCGGCGAGCGAGAAGACGATAAGAAGTTTGTTGGTTTTCAAAATCGGTACCCCGCAAACATTGTTGTGTACTGAAAAAAACGATCGTAATCGGAAAACGCCAGCCAGAATTCATAACCCGGCTTCGCGTGGTTTACTTGTAAACCGAAGTATATGCCGCCTTTGCCGGTGTAATATTCGGCGATCAGGGCTATGGCATAACCTTCGTACGTGAATATTCTTTCCTGAAAAATAGAATTTCCCAAACGCACGTAGCGGTTATGCAATACATTGATGCGGTAGGTGAGCGAAAGACTATCGGGCAGCCAGTAATAGTAATGGCTCAGGTGGTTGAAGCCAATTGTCACTGAAGGGTTGGTGATGACCGTCGCGCTCAGCGCATCGAAACCCGATGATTTGAATACTCCACCCCACACAGATACCGCATTGCCGACACTGACAGAAAGCCAGCGTCGCCTGGCAACCAGAGAAAGCCCGGTCGAAATATAATTCTGCAGATAAAGTACGCCGAGTGCATTTCGCCATTGCAGGTATTTCCAGAAATTCTTATTCAGATAACCTTCAACAATCGGGAAAAAGCGCGTTTCTGATTCGGCGATACGCTTGGGAATAATGGTCATCCGCATACCTGCACCGAAAACCCAGCCCGGATCATTGCTTTCAGGACTGAACACAAATGTGGAATGGGTACGGCCGCCGGTCGTCACCAGTGCGGCTTTGCGCCCGGGTTTTTCTGTGCGAATCACCTCAGGTGTTTCTGCCGTCGCCGGTTCTTTTCCCTTGATGGGCTGTGCCACCGTTACCGAAGGAATCAGAAACAGTGCGGTTAAACAAAGGCCCGTGAGGCGCATGCAGCGGATAGCATAACGATCATCGTGGATTTTGCAACCGATTTACACAGCCCCGTATTGGGCAATTGCTCCCGGCCATGCCGATGCTCCCTGAACAATTGACCCGCTGACTGTAATCGCATCAATGATTTATCCCTTATGGCAACGCATGAAGTCCGCGCCGGCAAACTGCGCTTTTCTTATGAAAAATATGGAACCGGTCGCGAAGTTTTTGTTCTGATACATGGCTGGTGCTCGGTGCGCAATTTTTGGGGGCCCGTACTCAAAGATTTTATCGAACTCGGTACCTGCTACAACATGGACCTCATCGGTCACCACCCCGCCACCCGCGGCGAAGATATTCACGATCTCGATCTCGTGAAGGTGACCAGCGCTCAGGCGGCGGCAATACGCGAAATGGTTGGCAAGGGCAAAATCACACTCGTTGGCCATTCAACGGGCGGATTAATTGCTCTCAACATGGCTTTGCAGCATCCCGATCTGGTGAAGCGCGTTATTGCGATTGGCCCGGTAATCCATGGACCCATCAAGGGACCACTCGGGTTTGCCAAAGATCTTTATAAACTGAACTTGCATGCTGCGCTCCACCTACCATTTGCCTTTATTCGTTCTCTGCCCGACGCGTTTCGCAATATTTTCGAAACAGGCGTGCATGACGCGAAGGCCTTCTTTAAGCGTTCAGATGCACAGTCCTATGTGACCGCATACCGTGAGCAGATGCTCAACATACCGCCCGAGGTCATGGGCGCGTGGCTCGGCATCATCGATAAAGCCGATCTTCGGCCGGTGTTGAGCGGCAGCCGCATACGCGCGCTCTTTATTACCGGCTCGCACGATCGCGTTGTCACCCACACGCATGCGCGTGAAATTGCGCGCAAGATGCCGAATGCCGCATACCATGAATATTCTCACTCAGGGCATATACCGATACTTGAAGAAGAACGAGAATGCTTTGAAAATATGCACCTGTGGCTCGACGAGCACAAGTAAATCTATGGCTTCTTTTTGCGTCCGGTTTTTTTCGCTTTCAAAGCTGTTTTCTTTTTGCCCTGTTTGACGCCGGCCGAAGCTTTCGGTGCACGGGTGGATTTCTTTTTGGCTGCAGTTTTCTTGCTGCCAGATTTTTTTTCTGCCGACTTGTCCGGCAATTTTTTCAGATAGTTGCTGCTTGTGACGAGCCAGCGCGTTATTTGTTCCGGGGTTTGCAGGTGCGGTGGCAGCGTGAGGTAGCTGCGCATACGTTTGCCCATCGGCTCGAAGTAACCCACACCTTCTTTCTGACTCGCCTCAACCGTTTCTAATCCGACGTGGACAAAGATATCATCGCCGAATACCCCTGCGAACATATAGCCGCGTAAGAAGTAGGTCTCGTGGCCAAACATTTTTTTCTGTTCGGCCGCGAAACCAGCGGCGGCTAAACTTTGGCGCAGCAGCTCAAGGCTTTTCGCATTTTGTCCCGGCATCTTCATATCCCACCGTGTATGCGATTACACAATCTATCAACCAAAAAATCGTCGACCGCTGAGCCCTTACCCGGCATCGTTGCCCCCGCGCAAACGCCCCCCATTGGCCTGACACAACGGGTCTTCGACGGATCGTTTGAGCTAAACATGAAACTTCGTGTTTCATAGGAGTCGGCATGAAACCGCGTCCATGCGGGTCGACTCCAAGAACATCCGTGTTCATAGGAGGTACAATGATGAATATATTCTGGCCGGCGATCGGTGTCGGAGTGCTCAGCGCTATGGTGATCGGTTTCTTATGGTACGGGCCACTGTTCGGCAAGGCATGGGCCAAAGAAGTCGGTGTAGACCTTTCAAAGAAGCCACCGGCGAAAGAAATGGTGCGCTCGATGGGGTTGATGCTGCTTGGTGCTTTTCTGATTTCGTATTGTCTGGCGCACAACATTGAGGCGTGGCGTATTGTGATGGGTACCTTCATGGCATCAGGAAAAATGCCCGGCATGCAACCATCGCATATTCCTATGGGCTTGGCGATCAATTCTGCGATTTGGACGTCAGTGGGTTATTTTGTGCCGGTTGTGTTAAACCAGGTGGCATTCGAGCAAAAATCGTGGAAACTTTTCTTCATTAATGTCGGCTATTATGTTGTGACGCTAACTGCCATGTCCTTCACAATGGCATATTGGGTGAAGACCGCCTGAGAATTTTTTTTGTAATCCCGCTGCGCCTGCTGCGACCAATACGCGTATGCGCATCGGGAAGCTCTTTTACAGCCTGTCGCCGCTGCCCGGTATCGACAGATAAACTATGCTGAAGAATTCTGACCACCTCGTGATCATCGGTAACGGCATCACCGGCGTCAGCTGTGCGCTTGAGGTGCGCCGGCAGGCAGATTGCAAAATTACGCTGATTTCGGATGAAGGTGAGTATTTTTTTTCGCGTCCCGCGTTAATGTATGTGTTCATGCGGCAAATGCAGCTCAAAGATACACAGCCCTATGAAAAGTCATTCTGGAAGAAGAAAAAAATTGAGCTTAAACGCGGCACCGTCACGCGCATTGAGAGTTCGGCCCACCTTTTACACTTTTCCGATCGCTCAACGATCAGCTATGATCGTCTCGTCATCGCGACGGGGTCAGAGCCGAATAAGTTCGGTTGGCCCGGGCAGAATCTTCCGGGGGTACAGGGTTTTTACTCGCTGCAAGACCTCTCATCGCTCGAGCGCGACGTAGCTGACGTGCGGCATGCGGTCATTGTCGGTGGCGGCCTGATCGGAGTCGAAGTGGCCGAGATGCTGCATGCACGCGGCATCGCCGTCACCTTTTTGGTGCGTGAAAAATACTTCTGGTCTGTCGTGCTGCCCGAAAACGAAGCAGTGCTTGTCGGTCGCCACATTTCAGCGAGCGGCATCAATCTGCGCTTTGCAACTGAACTCGCCTCAATCGAAGCGGGCCATGACGGCAGAGTTGCGGCCATAAAACTCAAAAACGGCGAAACACTCGACTGCGTCCTCGTGGTGCTTACGGCCGGAGTTTCCCCGAATGTGGCGCTGGCGCGAACTTCGGGTGTTGAAGTCGCGCGCGGTGTGCTCGTCAATCGCCGCTTTGAAACCTCACTCGAGGGCGTCTACGCAGCGGGAGATTGCGCCGAGTTTCGCGACGCGCCACCGCGCCGCCGTAAGGTTGAGCAGGTGTGGTATACCGGCAAA
>JAEUSA010000150.1 GCA_016788945.1 Leptospiraceae bacterium | reverse complement strand
CACTTCAGTGTCGAGGCCCGTGGCGCGAAAGAATTCGCGGAACGCTTCGGCGGTTACGGCAAAACCGTCGGGCACGCGTACGCCTTTGGCCTTGAGTTCGCGGAACATTTCGCCGAGCGAAGCATTCTTGCCGCCGACGATGCCGACGTCTTCGATATGAATTTCGTTAAAGGGGATAATCCATCTTGCCATGTGTTACCTCTCGGTCAATTTTGCCCGTGCCAAGCGCTGCTTAGACTTCTGCCCCGGCCTTTGCGCCGTCAAGAATAGCGCCCTGAATGTAGCGCGGCGCCCCGCCAAGCGCATCGCCGACAACGATGGGCTTGAGTTTGAGTTTGCCGAATTGGCTGTCGAGCTGATCGTTGCGTTCGTAGCTCGGCATCACCATCACGGTCTCGGCGGCAATTTTCGCTGCCTTGCCATCGGCGCCGGTAATCTCAACGCCTTCGCCCGTAATGCGGTCGATCTTAACCCCCACATGCATCGCGACATTCTTTGCCGCGAGCCACGGCATCAGGCGCACGAGCCAAACGAGTGGCATGCCCGCACCCGGTTGTGGGCCGGTTTCCATGATCGTAACTTTGCGGCCGCGTTTGATGAAAAACTCCGCCGCCTCGAGACCTGCAAGATCACCACCAATAATCGCCACACTATCTTTTACCGGCAGATACACTTTGGTGAGTGCAGACATGAGTTTCGAACCCAAAAGATGCAGATACGGTGCCGCGGATTTTTTCAGGTTTTCCGTAGTGATCACGTTCGGCGAATCGATGCCGGCGATTTTCGGTAACACCGGTTTGCCGCCGAGCGCCAGAACGAGAGCATCGGGTTCGAGAAGATTCACGAGTTCGGCGTCGACCTGCACGCCAAGGTGCAGCTCCACGCCAAGACGTTTGAATTCATGGCGGTACCACGGTACCATCTTCATGAGGTTATCGGCGACGCCCGCACCTTTGATAAAAGATGCCATCGGCACCAAGCCACCGAGGTCGGCGGATTTATCATAGAGCATGACATGATGGCCGCGTTCGGCGGCGACGCGCGCCGCCTCCATGCCGGCCGGGCCCGCACCCACAATCATTACCGTTTTCTGTTTTGCCGCCGGCGAAATTTTTAGTGTGGCTTCATTGCCCATGAACGGGTTGATGCGGCAGCGCGCCGGCTGCGCGAGCAGAATGTCTGAAAGACATACATTGCAGCGAAGGCAGGGGCGAATTTCATCTTCACGGCCCGCGGCGAGTTTGAGCGGTAGCTCGGGGTCGGCCATCAGCCGGCGGCCGAAACAGATCAGATCGGCTTTACCGTCTTTCAGTACCTTTTCCGCCGCTTTGGGATCCAGATAACCCACGGCCGACACTGGGATTTTCACGGCCTTCTTGATGGCTTCGGTTTCGGGGACCAGCGCGCCATGCGGAATGCGATCGGCAAAATCTTTTACCTCGGCCGGCACCTCGGGGTAGGTGACGAGTTCGGGCAACGCACAGAGTGCATAAGCGCCATAACCGTAGGCACTCACCTGAATGTAGTCGGCGCCATTGGTCTCGAAAATTTTCGCAAATTCGACGGCCTCGGCGTTGGTTGTGCCGAGTTCATGACCCCATTCTTTGTTGCTCATGCGAATGCCGATGATAAAGTCCTGACCGCAGAGGGCGCGTGCACGCTTAAGAATTTCGCGCGAAAAACGCGAGCGTGTTTCGAGCGAAGCCGCGCCATATTCATCGCTGCGCTTGTTTTGTACGCGTGAGAGAAACGCATTGATCAGTGCATAGTGCGCCATATGCAACTCTACGCCGTCGAAGCCGGCATTTTTGACGCGCAATGCCGCCTGCGCAAATTTTTCGACCAGCGCCGCGATTTCTTCTTTAGTGAGTTCGTGCGCAATGGCGAATACCGGTTCGGCTGGTGGTTCGAGGCGCGAGGGTGCAATGGCTTCGCCGCCCACGAGCGGGTTATGCGCGGGGCCTGCATGTGTAATCTGCACAATTGCCCGGGCGTCATGGCTGTGGATTGCCTGCGCGAGGCGGGTTAGACCCGGGAGAAACTTATCGTCGTCGAGGCGAATGTGCGGCATTGCACTCGCGCCTTGCGGAAAATCGCATATGCTCTCTTCAACGGTCACGAGGCCAACCCCGCCCTTGGCTATCGCCTCATAAAAAGCGATGGCGCGCTCGCCGACTGAACCATCGGCTTCGGCATAAACCAACCACTGCGCCGGTTTGACGATGCGGTTCTTGAGCTTAAGGTGCCGAATCGATGCCGGTTCAAGCAGGTGTTTGTAATGGGACATGGGAAACCTCCAATAATGATTAATAGATCTGTTAATCAATTAATCAGTGACGCAACTTTACGGCAAGCCAAATCTCAGAATATGTCAACCGAGTGTTACAACTTGCTGACGGCGCGCCTACCGCAGCTTGACGCGCGTCGTTTTGCACGCGTTTAAACCTCAATGCTCGACAATGCGACGGTCGAAAGGCTGATTTCCGGCTATAATTCCCCGGTTCCCCGTTATACATCCTACCCGACCGCGCTCGAGTTTGTCCCCCTTGACGATGCAGCGCTGTTAGACAGCTACCGCAAGTGCGAACCCGATAGGCCTGTTTCTGTCTATATTCACTTGCCGTTTTGTGAAAATCTGTGCCTCTATTGCGGCTGTAATGTTTTGCTGTCGCGCAAGATAGAGGTGCTCGACGAATATATTCCCCTGTTACTCGCCGAAATCAAAGCCAAGACCGACATGATGGAATTCAAACCGCGTGTCAGCCAGCTGCACTTTGGCGGGGGCACGCCGAATTTTCTCCGGCTCAGCGATTGGAATCGCCTCTTTGCCGGCTTGCATCAATATTTTGCGTTTACCCCCGACGCCGAACTTTCCGTCGAACTCGACCCCGCGGTGCTGAGCGATGGTTATCTCACGCATTTGAAGCAGTTAGGCTTTAACCGCGTGAGCTACGGTGTGCAGGATGTCACACCCAAGGTGCTCGAAGCGGTTAACCGTCCTCAGGATGTCCAGCGCATACGCGACATAGTCGCCGAGAGCAGGGCGCTCGGTTTCTCTTCGGTGAATCTGGACTTGATTTATGGACTGCCGCACCAGACCAACGAAAGTTATAAAGCGAATCTCGACTTCATTGCCGAACTCAAACCCGAGCGCATTGCGCTGTTCAGTTACGCGCACGTGCCGTGGCTCAAGCACCACCAGCGGCGTATGGACGAAAAGGCGCTCACCGAACCGAGCGAAAAACTCAAAATCTATCTGTCGGCGCGACAGGCTTTCGCCGCGCTTGGTTATGAGCAGATCGGCATGGATCATTTCGGCCTTCCCGGCGACACATTGACCGAAGCTTTCAAAAATAAAACACTGCACCGCAATTTTATGGGTTATACGACGCAGAAGACCCTCGATATGTTGGCGTTTGGCACCAGCGCCATCGGTTTTGTCTCCGGCGTCTACATGCAAAACCATCTCAAACTTTCCGGCTATCGTTCGGCGATTGAAACCGGTAAAAACTGGTTTGAAAAAGGTTTTGTGATGTCAGCCGAAGATCGCCTGCGCCACGAAGTCATTACCCAATTGATGGCAAATTTCCGCGTGCGTTTTTCGGATGTCGAACAGCAATTCGGTATTCGTTTTGCCGATCATTTTGCCGCCGAGCTTGAGCGGCTCAAAGAATTTGCCGCCGACGGTCATGGTATTCTCGACGAGGCAGGCTTCACGACCAGTGAAACCGGCAGTTTCATTATTCGTCATATTGCCGCAGTGTTCGATGCCTACCGCAAGGGCAGCGGGCAAAAAGCGTTTTCAAAAGCGATTTGAGCGAAGTTTCAGACGCCGGTATTATCGATTAAGCCGCGACGCGCGATTTGCAGAGTAACAGCACTTTTTCTGCCTGTCTGTAGTTGCCCGTAGCGATGTGCGCCAGGGCAATCGTCATCGCGTGGCCGATCTGTTCGTTGGCCGGGCTCGAGGGTGAAATTTCCGGAGTACGGTTAATAAAGTCGAGTGCACCTTTACGTCCGCCGAATTCTTCGGCGATCAGTGTGTCGAAATCTTTCAGCTGCGGTGCTCCGGTTCTGTGCCGCAAGTAGCTCACCAGTTGCTCCGCCTCATAGAGTTTGCCCGCAGCGACATAAGCGGCCGCGACCTGCCCGAGGCAGCGTTCGCTCAGTGATTCGCGTTCTGCCGTGCTCAGTGCATCGAAATATTCGCGCACCAGCGCACCCCGGTTCAGGCGGTGGGCGCATTCAATGGCGAGTTCAACCGCTTCTTTGTCGCGAATTTCGGCGGTGGTGGATTTCAAATAGAGCGAGTAGTATTCCAACGATTTGCCGGCCATGCCCTGTCTGACATAATAGGCAGATGCGTATTTCCATAGCTGCGGATTCTGTGCCGGCCGGGCTGAACCCAATATCGCCTGTATTTGGCGGTGGTCGCCTTTGGCTTCAAGTTGCTGGAGGCTGTGGATTTCCATAACCGATTATCGGCAAAAGGCCAGTTCTGTTTGACCCCTTGATGTGACATAATAAACAGGGGCCTATCGCGTATGATTCGCATTCTGGATATCCATATTGATTACGAGCAGCTCTCGGCTGGGTTCGGCGCGCAGAACTCGCATGAAATCGTGCACGCGCTCAAGGGTGTGACGCTCGACATCAACACGAACGACTACGTGGCAATCATCGGCCCTTCGGGTAGCGGAAAAAGTACCCTCATCACTGCAGTGGCAGGTCTCATCGGTGTCGTGAAGGGCGATGTCTTCATCGATAAGTACAAAATTACGCGCGCGCGCCGCGGCAGGCAGGCGAAGATTCGCGGTAAATATTTTGGAATCATCTTCCAGTTCTCCGAAATGCTGTCGCGGTTTACGGTCGAAGAAAATCTGCGTTTTGCCTATGTCGCGGCTCATGGCAAAATCGACGATCACTATCAAGAAAGGCTCAAATACCTAGCCGAAAAACTCGACATGTTCCAGCTGCTGGCGTCATACCCGACCAAACTTTCCGGCGGGCAATTGCAGAAAACGGCGATTGCGCGGGCACTGATTAAAGATTCGGCGTACATTCTGGCCGACGAACCCTCAGGTGACCTTGACCCCGAATCGGTGGCGCGGGTGAAAAAGCTCCTGCGCGAAGAACACGACCGCGGCAAAGGTATTCTGCTCGTCACGCATGACCACAAACTCGCCTCAGACGCGAAATCAGTATTCGAGATGCGCGACGGCCAGATCAGTTCACTTATCAAATAAACGGTGCTGGCACTTTTCCAGCAGGGCATTCCGGCGATTTTTTTCCCCGCGCTCGAAGCGCGCGGATGGCGCATTGTGACGTTCCCTACCGACGTCACTGCGGCATCTGCCGTCTTTGCGACAGATGAAGCAGCGCAAGCGCAGGCGATTTTTTTCCGCGCGAACTTTGCGCTGAATAAACCGTTGCTCGATCTATTGCAGAAGTTAGAAATTGCGGCACTGGTTTCAACTGGTTCAGATAACCTTGACCGTGACGAACTCCATCGCCGAGGCATCCGTTTCGTCAGCGGCGAAGGCGCCAATGCTCAGGCAGTATTCGACTACGTCATACAGGCGCTGTGTTTTGGCGAATTCGATTTTGCGCGCGATTCGTTAGGCGTTGTCGGCGCGGGTCGCATCGGGCGACGCGTGTTGAAATTTCTGCAATCGGTTGGCACGCGCACAGCCTTTTATGATCCGCTGCTTGCTGACCCCGGTTCTCTCGCTGGGGTGCTTGAATGCGATGTGGTGACATTCCACACCGACCTCACGCGTACCGGCGAGCATGCTACGGCGGCAATGCTCGATGATGAATATTTTTCTTCCGTTAAGAAAAAGTTGCGCATCATACAGGCAAGCCGCGGTGGTATATGGAATGCGGAATTTTATCGCAACCTCAAAAAACATCCACATCTCGAAATTTTGGCGCAAGATGTTTACCCTGATGAACCGCCGCCTGCCCAAAATCTCGGCCTCGCGAAATTTTCTACACCGCACACCGCCGGTTATTCGACGCACGGCCGACTGGGCGGCATTGTGAAAGGCATTAAAGCGATCTTGCCTGATTTTGACGCCTCTCCCTATTTTCCCCATAGCAGCGCTTGGTTTCTCGATGAGGAAACTGCTCTCTTCGCGAGCGAGCCGCAGCGCTTCCATGCATTACGCGATAACTATTTCTGGCGCAGCGAATTCTGGGAATATTCTGAAAAAGATCGGAATCTCTATCTGCAGCGCTTTCCCCGGTTGGCGGCAGAGATAGCTCAACAGCTGTTTAATTTTCAGCAAAAATAAGACAAAATCGCCATTTTGGCGCATTATTTGCTCGCTGAAATGAATCCTATGCATGATCATCGTCTGATCGACCAACTTTGGATTCTGACTGCCAGCGCGCTGGTGCTGTTTATGCAGGCGGGGTTTCTTTGCGTCGAATCGGGGCTGACGCGGACCAAGAACTCGATCAACGTGGCGATTAAGAACGTCACCGATTTCGGCGTCGCGACCATTTTATTCTGGTTATTCGGTTTCGGCCTCATGTTCGGCATCAGCTACCACGGTGTTGCCGGGACTTCGGGTTTCTTTCAAACGCTGAACGGGAACGGTGGCTGGATTTCGTCTTTTTTCATTTTTCAACTGATGTTCTGCGGTACCGCATCAACGATCGTTTCCGGCGCGGTGGCCGAGCGCATGAGTTTCACCGCGTATTTGTTGAGCACGACTATTATCTCCGTGCTAATCTACCCGATTAGCGGCCATTGGGCTTGGGGCGGCATGCTGGCCAATACCGGAAAGGGCTGGCTTGCCGCGCAGGGTTTTGTGGACTTTGCAGGTTCAACCGTTGTGCACAGCGTCGGCGGTTGGGTTTCGCTCGCCGCACTGCTGCACATCGGTGCGCGCATCGGGCGGTTTTCTACAGACGGCGTTGTACAAAAAATGAATCCCAGTAATCTGCCGCTGGCGATGCTGGGTGGCATTATCCTCTGGTTTGGCTGGCTCGGTTTTAACGGGGGCAGCACATTGGCTCTCAACGAAGCCGTCGGGCCGATTATCGCCAAAACCTTGTTGGCCGGTGCCGCCGGTATGCTCACGGCGCTGCTGCTTGGCTGGATCAAAGACGGTTATGCCGAGGCAACCCAGCCTTTGAATGGTTCGCTGGCGGGACTTGTTTCTATCACCGCCGGCTGCCACGCAGTGAATGAGTGGCAGGCTGTCGTGATCGGCCTCGGCGGGGGTTTGCTAATCATGCCTACCGAGAAATTGCTCGAAAAACTGCGTATCGATGACGCCGTCGGTGCCATACCCGTGCACCTTGCAGGCGGAATCTGGGGAACTCTGGCGGTCGGAATATTCGGTGCGCCGGAGAAACTCGCCACCGGACTCGGGCGGTTCGAACAAATCGGAATACAGGCATTGGGCATACTGTGCATCGCTGCCTTCGCTTTTACGGTCGCGTTTTTTCTCTTATGGTTCGTCGGCAAATTCCATTCGCTGCGTGTGAGTGCAGAAGACGAAAGAACGGGTCTCAACATATCGGAGCATCGAGCGCGCACAGACCTACTCGATCTTTTTTTCGTCATGGATCACCAGAAACAGACCGGCGACCTGACTTACGATGTACCGGTTGAACCGTTTACCGAAGTCGGGCAAATTGCAGAACGATATAATGAGGTACTGCGCAAAATCCGCAGTACACTCGCCGATAACGACCGCGCCAAATCGGACCTCGTCGAGGCGTATAAGAAGGTGCAAGAAGAACAGGCGAGGGCAGAGCAGTTGCTGCTCAATGTTTTGCCCGAGAAGGTCGCCACACAGCTCAAAGAAAACCCGGATATCATTGCGAACAGTTTTCCAGAAGTCACCGTATTGTTTGCCGATATTGTAGATTTTACGCGCCTCGCGCATAAATTCCGTCCGGAAATTATTGTCGGCATCCTCAATCGTATTTTTTCCACTTTCGACGAATTGGCAGAAAAGTACGGTCTCGAGAAGATCAAAACAATCGGTGATGCCTATATGGTCGTGGGCGGATTGCCCAATCCGCTGAAGAATCACGCCGAGGCAGTGGCCAATTTTGCCTTGGAAAGCATGGCGCAGCTCAAACGCTTCAAGTTAAAGACCGGCGATGAACTCACGATGCGCATCGGTATCAATACAGGGCCGGTTGTCGCCGGGGTAATTGGCAAAAAGAAATTCATCTATGACATTTGGGGAGATGCGGTCAATCTCGCCAGCCGTATGGAATCGAACAGCATGCCGGGTGTAATCCAGCTAACCGAACAGACAGCCCTGAAGCTGGGCAAGAATTTTATTGTCGAACCGCGCGGCGACGTCGATGTCAAAGGGCGCGGCCTTATCAAAGCATTTTTTCTTAAAGGCAAAACGGCCTGACGCAGGCGCGGTTAGGCTTCACTTCTTAGCAGATTCTTTTTTTTCAAAAGTGATTACGTCGCAAATGCGTTGCCACGAAAAGAAGGGAAAGGTCTTGTTCCAGCGCGCGGGGTCAAGCAACCGCTGCTTGCCCTTCTTCATCAGGGTAACGGCGCCGAGTGCATGACCGTCGGAGAATTTTCCCATGGCTTTGATTTCTGGCGAGCATTCGAGTTCGACGTCTCCGGTAATATGGCCGTTGATGAAGGTGCCATTAAAGGTGATTGTGCCCGAGCGAATTTTTGCTGCCCCATGCGGATATCCTTCATTAAAACTGCCTATCAATAGCGACTCGGGGTCGAGGCGTAAAATGCCACGGCCGTTCATGCAGTTTCCCGAAGCGCAACGTCCTGTCAGCGGGCGATTTTGCGGATAGCCGACGTATTCAGCTTTGTAGATACCGAGATCGATGTCGCGGCGAAAATCATGGAGAAACGTGATTGCCATTTCGCGGCCGATGGGTTCGTATTGTGGTTCGTCATGCCTGAGGTCGGTAAAGAACGGTACGACGAGCAACTTAGCGAGGGGCATGAGCATACCGAAGTGCGATGAATTGGCGAGTTCGTATCGGTAGCGTTTGATCTCTGTCCCTTCGGCCGCGTAGACGCGAATATCGTATGTGAATGTGCGCCATTCATAATTGGGAATGATGAACAGCGTTGCCAGCGATGCGACGGTGCGCCAGGTCGGAAAAGCACTCGCTGAGGACGATTGAATTCTGATGAAGTATGCCGATTCAGGCGTATTGAAAAACAGCTCAGAGTTACCAAGTTCTTCGCGGAATCCCCGGTTGAGGGCTTGGCGCTGAAAAACGGTACTGGTTGGCACGCCGGGAATATCTTCGTTTTCCCAGCTGTCATGGGAAAATCGCGCTTTAAATTGCATTGCCTCGACCGGCGTTTTTGCAGCCGCCGGTGCAGCTGCCGATTTATGGTGCACTACGGTGCATGAAGACACGCAAATCATGAATGCCGGTAACAATAGGAAATTTCTCATAACTTACTCTTGAGAATCTCAATTTCAGCGAGTCTTTTTTTCGCCAGTTCTGTCCAGCGCGGCAATGCATTCTTCTTACTGATGAAAAATTCAAGAAAAAACTCTTCGCCGTCGCGGAAACGATCATTACCATCGGGTGCATCTTCATGGCTGATCTGGAAATTTTGTCCTGCAGAGTTTGATAACGCTGTTGTCTTGCGGCGGCCGGTGCTGACTGTTGGCGAGGCAGGGCTGTCGGTCAGTGTTATGGTGATTTGTCCGAGAAATTTGATTTCGTTTGCCGCTACAGTGAAAACCAACGCGTCTTTCGGTATGGCCAGCATTTTTGTGCTCGAGATATGGTAGACCTGTAAGCGCGTGAGCTCATAGGTTCCGGCCGGTAGATTACCGAGGGCAAAAAATGAAAAACGGTGCTCGCGCGGAAAAAATTCCTTACCCCAGCCATAACGGGAATTTGCGTATTCTTTTCCCGTCTCGCGGTTGATAAAGAAGGCATCTTTGACAAAACCCGGCACAAAATCAAGATACATGGTCGCCACCGAGAGATCGGCACGCTCCTGATCGGCAATGAGCGTAGTGCCGCACTGACTGAGTAGCAACGCAGAGAGAAGAATGATGATCGGCTTTTTTATGATCGGCATAACCGGCCCGCCTTAGCGGTACATACTTTCGATTTGTGCCGCGAAAATCTCTTTAATTACCGTGCGCCGCAATTTGAATGTGCGGGTAAGTTCGACACCCGGTTCGAATTGTTTCGGCACAATATAAAAGGTATTTTTCGGAATCAGTTCAAAGTTCTTGAAACCCGTTGCGGTCGAAATGCGCTGGTGGATTTCTTTCTTGAAAATTTCACGAATTGCCGGATTGTCATTCCACTGTGATTCGGGCAGGTGGTCGAGTTTTGTGGATTTGCGGACCTTCTCAAAATTCGGCACGATCAGTACGCCGAGCGTTTTCTTGTCATCGCCGACGACCATCACCTGATCGATATACTCAGATGCCAGAAGCTTGTCTTCGATAGGCACTGGTTCGATGTTCTCTCCGCCCGCAAGCGCGAGGGTCTCTTTGCTGCGGCCGGCAAACATCAGTTCGCCTCCGGCAGTCATCACCATAATGTCACCGGTATCAAAAAAGCCATCCTGATCGAACACCACTGCATTGAGTTCGGGGCGTTTGTAGTAGCCGAGTAAAAGCTGATTTGATTGCACCCAAAGCGTGCCCTTCGCACCGGGTGCGACCGGCACCTCTTTGCCCGCTTCGTTCTTGAATTTGATGCGGTAACCCGGGAAGGGTTTTCCGACGGTGCCGCTGACGGGCTTCTGCAGATCGCGCAGGCTGATGAGCGCCGAGGTTTCTGTCATGCCATACCCCTCGAGCACCTTGATGCCGATTGCGCTGAGAAAACGATCGACCACCTGCGGCAGAGCAGAACCACCCGAAGCCGATTTTCTTAGATTGCCGCCAAGCGCTTTGTGGATGGGCGCAAACACCTGTCCGGAGGCGAGCTTCAACGGCAGCAATGCCGCGAGCTTGGCCGCCGCCGCGGCTTTGTCGATAAATTGTTGCGCCGCAGGTTTCGGAGTCACTTGAAGATCGTAGCCGTTGAAGATTGCGTCGTTCTTGGCCCACTCGGCGCCGACATCGAGAAAGAAGTTGAACACCGCGCGTTTGACCGGCGACTCTTTTTCCAGTTTCTGCATGATACCGTTATAGAGTGATTCCCAAATGCGCGGTACCGAAGGAAAGCTGGTCGGCTTAAAATCGGCAAGATCTTGCCTGAGGCTGGTAATGCCCGAGATCATGAACGGACATTGCACCATCATCACGCCATATTCTACGGCGCGCTCGAATGCATGCCATGGCGGCAGCAGGGAAACAACGGTGTCATTGGTCCCGATCACATTCATGGCCAGCGCGCGCTCGAGCGCATTCAGCCAGCCGGTCTGGTTAAGCATGACGCCTTTG
This sequence comes from Leptospiraceae bacterium, assembly GCA_016788945.1. Lineage (GTDB taxonomy): Bacteria > Spirochaetota > Leptospiria > Turneriellales > Turneriellaceae > Turneriella. The sequence goes on along the minus strand of JAEUSA010000150.1, from coordinate 17,139 downwards.
GGCGCTCCGGTAGTGCCGCTCGTATAGATGATCGTTGCGAGCTCGTCGGTTTTGGCCGCGGCGGCGATATTATCCACTAACTGTGGATCAGCGCTGAGAGTTTTTCTGCCGACGTTCATGATTTCTGCAGCCGTACCTTCGCCATCGGCAAGCTGCCAGTCTTCTTTTTCGAGGACAAAGATCTTCTCGAGCTGCGGCAGATCTTTGCGAAATTTCTCCAGGCGGTCGCGATCTTTTGCTTGTTGCACAATCGCCCAGCGGCTTTCGCTGTGCGAGACGATATAGAGTATATCGTCGTCGGTTACATCGGTTCCGCGCGGTACGCTGACTGCCCCGGCGGCGATTATGCCGGCGTCGGCAATGATCCAATTGGGTGAGCTGTCGCAGATGAGCGTGATACGGTCACCTGCCTTTATGCCTGAAGCGTTCAACCCCGCGGCGAGCTCGGCGACAAGGCGGCGCATTTCGGCGAAAGTTCGGCCGGATATCGAATTGTCTTTGCGGCGCACCTTGAAAGTTTCGAGATCGGGTTTCTGCGCCGCGGCATTGCGGAAGAGATCATAAAAAGTACGGGCTTTTTGCATGGGGGCACGTAAATCTGCCGGCGCAGTGGCCGGTCACGCGTTTTAGCGATTTCCGCTAAAACGCATCCACAGCCTGTATCGCGCATTATCCATGGCGTGTGGAGAATCCCTATGCTCAGGTTTATGGCCTTACGGGGGTAATGGGCAGCGGCAAATCGACAGTCGCGCAACTGTTGCGCGAACAGGGGGCATTTGTCCTCGATGCGGATGAAATTGCGCGCTTCGTTATTGATCCGGCCTCGCCGTGGTATAGTCAGCTTAAGGCCAAGGTCATCGCCGCTTTTGGCGCGTTTACCGGCGAACCTCTGTTCCAGAACGACGGCCAACTCAACCGCCAGCTCATGGCATCGATTACCTTTGGCCATGCCGACCGGGTCAAGTTACTCAACAACATCATGCATCCGGTCATTCAGCGTGAATTTGCTTCGCGATTGTTGCGCGCAGGCGAGGGGCAGCTGCTTTTCTACGATGTACCGCTGTTATTTGAGGGGGGGCTCGAAAAGAAACTGAAGCAGACGGTGCTCGTCTACGCGCCCGAAGAAGTGTGCATTGCGCGCGCGATTGCCCGCGCAAAAGAGAAGGGGGCTGAGTTGAGCGAGGCCGACGCACGAGCGCGGCTGCAGAGCCAAATTTCCATTGAAAAAAAGCGTGAACTCGCCGACTATATATTAGATAACTCAGGCGAACTGGCCGATCTCAAAGCCCAGGTAGCCGCGCTTTATCAGAAGTTAAAGGCATTATGAAAGAATTCTACGTCCTGAACCTCGACATGCGGCGCATCGCGATCGTAGCGGGCGGAGCCCTGTTTGCACTCGGGCTTGCCCTCACGATTGGTATGGCGATCGGCCGAGGCCAGGGCGAGCGTGCCGCGCGTGTGGCCGCCGAAGAGGCACAGTCACAGAAACTCGGGCTTGCCCCCGAACCCGCCAAGGTCGCACCCGAGCCGACGGAAAAACTTGTCGTCGCCCAAGGACCCAGCAGCGCTAAAGCCGCGCTGAGCGAGCGCCCGGTACCTGAAGCAGTGCAGAAAGGCGAAATCGAACTGCGCGAAGATCCGCTCGTGCAGGGGCCGCCGAAAAAAAAGCAGAAATTCAATAAACTCTCGGCCAAACTCGACATGAGCACCGACGAGGCACCGGCGAAACAACCGAAAAAGAAAAAGGCACTGGCGAAGGCAGAAAGCGGTGACGCTGAAGTGTCAGGAAAGATCAACCACGGGCGCAAGCTGGCGCGCAAGACCGTGCGCGAAGACGATGAAGAGGCCGAAGAGAGACCGAAAAAGCGCATCGCAAAACGTACAAATACAAGCGACGAAGCTGACAGCGCGGCTTCAGGTATACGGTATACAATTCAAGTCGCGGCATTCAAACGTTCTGGCGACGCGGGTACGCTCATCGAAAAACTCAAAGGCGAAGGAATCAAAGCACAGACGCAGAAAAGCGGGGATTTTTATCTGGTGACCGTCGGTCGCAGCAAATCGAAAGAAAAACTCGGCAAAGCTCTTTCAAGGCTGAAAGAACTCGAATACGATGCGTACATCCGCAAGCTCAAGCCAGCCTCGAGCGACACCTGATCGGGTTATGCTATTTTTGGTTGTGGGCAGTCTATGAGCCGTTCATTTCTCTCCCTCAGTTCACTGACGCGCGAAGAATTTAACGCGCTGATCGATCGCGCGATCGCCGGGAAAAAAAATCCGTCGGCCTGGGGGCGCCCGCTCGAAGGAAAATCCATCGCATTGTTCTTTGAGAAACCGTCGACGCGCACTCGCCTGTCATTCGAGGTTGCCGTTTACCAGCTTGGTGGCCAGCCGCTCGTGCTGACGGGTCAAGATCTGCAAATTTCCCGCGGCGAAGACATCGCCGATACCGCGCGCGTCATGCGGCGATACCTGCATGGCATTATGGGGCGGGTGCGCAGCCATGAGACTCTCGAGGCGCTTGCGAGTTATTCGGGCATTCCGGTGATCAACGGCCTGTCGGATAAATTTCATCCCTGTCAGGCGCTCGCCGATTATATGACTCTGCGCGAAAACTCAGTGCCAGCGGGCAGCCGGTTTGTGTTTTGCGGCGATGGTTCGTCGAATATGGCACATTCGCTGATCTTGGGTTCTGCACACTATGGTTGTGAGATCGTCATTGCGACACCTGCGGAGCTGCTACCTGCCGCCGACGTACTGACGATCGCCGCGCGCCTCGGCGGTAAAGTTTCGATTACACAAGATGCCAAAGCTGCAGCGAAAGATGCCGACGTTCTTTATACCGATGTCTGGGTTTCGATGGGTGAAGAGGCGCAGGCGTATGAAAAGAAGAAGCTGCTTGCGCCCTATCAGCTGAATGAATCGTTGTTGGCTCAAGCAAAGAAGTCGGTAATCGTATTACACTGTCTGCCAGCGCATAAAGATGAAGAAATTACCGAATCGGTATTCGAATCGCCTAATGCAAAAATATTCGATCAGGCAGAAAACCGCCTGCACGCACAGAAGGCCGTTCTCGAGTTTTTGCTCAAATAACCTCTTTCGCGGTTATTCTTGCCCGCGCAGAATATCAATCGGTGACATCTTGCCGGCTTTGACAGCGGGTAGAAAACTCGCAAAGGTCGTCGAGAGCAGGGCCATAAAAAAACCCGTGACATAGATCGAAAGATTAAAAGAAATCATCATCGTTGTCGCCTTGGTTTTAATCATCGGGCTGGTGAAGGTGAGGGTAGACATCTTCAGGCAGATCACATAACCTAACAGCACGCCGAGAACTCCGCCCGCCACGCCGAGCAGCATACCCTGCGTCATGAAGATGGTCAATATGTCTTTACTCTCGTAACCGATGGAACGCAGAATCGCGATCTCGCGTTTTTTCTGGCTGACGACAATCGACAGAATGTTATAGATACCGAAGCCGGCAACGATCAGTATAATTGCCGTCATCATATAGCGGGTCATATCTTGCACCTGAAAGACATTCAGCGTCGCAGCGTTGATCTGTTCCCAGCTCTGTACCTTGGCCGATTCATCGTTCGACCATTCGTGTGCCTTATCGAGTGATTTGCCGACGTCTTTGAGCCGCACGGCAATGTCAGAAATCTGCCCTGGGCTGCCGGCAATATTTTGCGCCGAGGTCAGCGCGACGTAAGATAACGATTCGTCGACCCCCTTATTGCCGCTCTGGAAAGCCCCGGAAACCTTGAACTGGAACCGGTCGCCATGGCCGTTGACGACCGTCACCGAATCACCTTTGCGCAACCCGAGGTTCTCCATGAGGCCGTCGCCGATGATGAGGTTCTGCCCGCTTTCTGAGAGATCACGCAGAGAACCCGTCACGATATTCTTTTCGATCAGTGCGACGCGCGACTGCATCGAGGGAATTATACCTTGTATGCGACCGTTGCGCGAAATTTTTCCCTTCTGATAGAGCACCATGAGACTCAGCTGCGGAGCATAGGCTTCGACGTCGCGGTCGCTGCGCAGGCGTTGAATCCATTCCTGTACGTTGTCGATTTTGTCGGCGTCTTTTCTGCCTGATGGTGGCACGATCCAGAAGAGTTTTTCCTGCGCGCGCGTGAAAATATGATCAAAACTCGTCGCTTCGATGAGGCGTGCTTTAGCTGATATGCGCACGTGCGCGTCGTTGTTCACCATCTGGTCGAGCAGGTAATTGCGAAAGCCGAGCAGTATACCGGAAATGGCGATGTAAGCTGCGGCACCGAGCATGACGCCCAACAGAGTCAGAATGGTCTGCCGTTTGCGCGCCCACAGCTGTCGTAAGGCAATAAAAATCATTGCTGATAGCGCAGCACATCACCTTCGGCAAGATCAGTCGAAATAATCTCGACCATTTCGCCTTGCGTGAGGCCTAATTGAACAGGTATCACAATTTTTTTTCCCGCACGCCAAACGGCGACCTTGCCTTCGCGTACCGCGCGTATCGGAGCGACGAAAACTCCCGTCTTGGTGCCCGCCTCGATGGCGAGGTCGGCCGACATTCCGGGTAAAATTTCTGCCGGCATTTCTGCGGATTCGATTTTGACGATGAATTGACCGTCCGAAGGATAAACCGATGTCACGCTGCCGGAATATGTTCTTCCGGGCAGGCCATCGAATGCAATGCGCACTATCTGCTTCTGCCTGATCAACACCGCGGCCTTTTCGTCGAGCGAGGCGGTAATGTACTTGCGGGTCAGATCAGTCACAGTCAGGATCGAATTTTGCGGAAAGACGGCTTCACCCTGCTTGAAAGCGACCGCCGTTACCGTGCCGGCAAATGGCGCCGTCATCACCGGCACCTGATCAAGTTCGACAAGCCGCGCGCCTTTGCTCACGACATCCCCCTCGCGCACATGCAGTTTTACGATATTGGCGGCAATGCCAATGCGCAGATGGTAGGTCTTTTCGGCCTGTACTGTGCCCAACCCGTAGACTGTTCTCACGAGCTGGGTTTTTTTCAGCGCGATCTCGGTTGTTGCGGGTGCGGATTTTATGCGCGAGACAATGAGAATCGCAGCAGCGGCAATGACCGCAAGACTCACGTACTTGCGTTTGCCCGAAAAGAACAGCATCAACACATCCATGCCGCACAGCGCGTGTGCGACTCAGGCGGTCAAAGCGGATACGCAGTTTCAATTCCCATCGGCGTTAGTCGATGAGAACCGTGGCGAACATGGGACAGGATGTCCCGAGGTTGCGACAAGCCATGGATGGCGTGTTCAAATCGGCATTAGCCGATTTGAACTGTTGCAACCATGGGACAGGATGTCCCGAGGTTGCGACACGCCACCATGGTGCGAGGGCGCACCTCGGTGGCCACGCAAGAAGGTTCAGTCCAGTTTGCCTTAAGCAATCTGGACCGTGGCCACCATGTTCCCGTGCGGGTGTTTGTTTTCGTACATGATCTGGTGCAGGTCACCGATCTCGTCGAACGAAACTGTTTTGGAGAGGCAGGGATCAATCCGCTTTTCAAGAACAAGGTTGTTGAAGGCAGTTGCCTGCGCGTCATTCGCGAAGTGTGAGCCCTGCAAGCGCTTCTGGTGCATCCAGTGGTAGCGCAGGTCGACTGTGGCGTTGTAACCTGTGGTACCGGCACAGATGACGACCATACCACCGCGCTCAACGACGTACGCCGAGGTGGGGATTGTAGTTTCGCCCGGGTGCTCAAACACAATGCGTGGGCTCACACCTTTGCCGGCGATTTCCCAGATGGCCTTACCGAAAGCGCGCACGCCTTTCAGCCATTCGTTGTATTTGTCGTTGTCTTTCCAGTGTGGCAGCATGCCCCAGTGGTTGAAGTCTTTACGGTTGATGACGCCGATTGCACCGAGTTTTTTGCAGTAGTCGACTTTGTTCGATTCAGAGATGACGGCGATGGGTTTGCCGCCCATTTCGCGCACGATCTGGATTGCCATCGAACCGAGGCCACCCGCACCGCCCCAAATGAGTACCACGTCGTCTTTGCGCACGGTATGCTCAGGAAAACCCATCAGCATGCGGTAAGCCGTTGCGCCGACGAGCATGTAGGCCGCCGACTCTTCCCAGTTCATGTGCTTGGGGCGTGGCAGCAGCTGGTGTGCTTGCACTTTGGTGAATTGGGCAAAGCTGCCATAATTGACTTCATAGCCCCAAATACGGTTCGATGTATGTACGATAGGGTCAACTTTGCCGGCTTTGATATCCGCATTATTGACATCCCACATGCCGCAATGGACGACCACCTCGTCGCCGACTTTGACATTCTTTACATTCGCGCCGACCTTGTAGACGATGCCCGAGGCGTCAGAGCCGCCAATGTGGAAGCCCGAGTTGTCGTTCTGGTCTTTGCGGTGAACGTCGATCATGTTGAGCGGAATACCGAGCGCTGCCCAGACGTTGTTATAGTTGATGCCGGCTGCTTTCACGAGTACAAGCGCATCGTCTGCACCGATATCGGGAATATCGACGACTTCTTTCTTGAAGGCCTTCTTGGGTTCGCCGAAGCGGTCTTCGCGAATCGTCATTGCATACATTTTTTTGGGCACTTCCCCCGTGGGGATTGCCTCATTGAGTTCGTAGAGTTCTTTTGCCATGGGCGGGAGACTTTAAGTGCGAGACACGCTGTCAAAAGCTTTGGACGCGGGATTCACCAAATAATACTTCGATATTGAACGATTCGCCGCATGCAACATACCCGTGAAATCTATGAAGAATCTGCCAAACTACGCGCGATGATTATTTTTATTCTGCGTAAACTACCGGGCAAACTCAACCGCGTTGCATTGTGCAAAAACCTGTATTATTCTGAAATGCACTTCTTCCAGAAATTCGGCAAAACCATCAGCGGGGTAGATTACCTGCATATCGAAGCCTCACCCGTGCCGCGTCACTTCAACGAACTTATCCATGAGATGGTACACCGCGCGGAGCTGAGGGTCATTCCGCAGGTTGCGCCCGAGGTAATCGAAGGCCGGCAGATCATGGTATTGCGCGGTATGGTCTTTGAGTGTGAAGCATCGCTGCTGAATGTGCTCAGCCGCGATGAGCTGCGCGCCGTAAGAATGGTTTCTTCGACACTGCAGAACGAGATGAATCTCGAAACGCGCTTTTTTCCGCAATATTACCAGCACTATGTGCAGACAGGTCTTTATGAAGTTATACCCAATGTGACGTTTCCCAAGCGACCCCACCTGCAGTTCAAGGCATGGAGCAGAAAAATCTATCGTTTGATGTGGCAGTAATGGGGCAGCATGTTCGCTTTGGGGCAGACCGTGGCAATGATAAGGCGTTCCCTTGGTCTGCGACCAAGGTCGGGCCACTTCGGGCTACGCTAACGCTTCGGTCGGGCGTTGCCCGACCATGCCCTGCGTGTCCCTAACGCGGTTTGGGCTGGCGGCTGCGCCTGAGTCTTTCCCATAGGTCGGGGCGTTTTAACTTGCTGAGTTCGCGCTGTATCACTCCGCTGTTCTCTTTTTTATACCAGAAGAAGAAACTGTTCTGCAATTTTTTGGTGCGTTCATCTTTGTTCTGCGCTACCGGCTTACCGGTATAGGGATGCACACCTGAATAATAGATTTCGGTCGCGACGGTCATCGGTGTCGGAGTGAAATCTTGCACTTGCTCGAGATGAAAGCCAAGCTCTGCAGTTTCTGTCGCAAGGTCTGCCATGTCTTCGCTGCTCGTGCCGGGATGCGAAGAGATAAAGTACGGGATGAGCTGCTGCTTCTTACCAATTTTCGCTGAAATTTTTTCAAACTGCCGCTTGAAGGCGTGGAACAGTTTAAAGGAGGGTTTGCGCATGATCTTGAGCACATGGTCTGCCGTATGCTCGGGCGCAACCTTGAGCCTACCCGAAACATGGTGCGCAATGAGCTGTTCTGTATACTCGCTGAGTCCATTCTTTTTGTCGTGCGTGTCGTCTTTGGGCAGCAACAGGTCATAGCGAACACCCGAGCCCACGAAGGCATGCTTTACTTTCGGATTTGCTTTCACCATGCGATAGATCTCTGTCAGGGAATGGTGATCGGTGTCGAGATTCTTGCAGATTTTGGGAAATATACACGAAGGCGCGCTACAGCGTTCGCAAATAGAGAGATCCTTCCCCTGCATCTTGTACATGTTGGCAGAGGGCCCGCCCATGTCGGTGATTACACCCTTGAATTCGGGATGCTGCGTCAGCGTTTCGAGCTCGCGCGCAATACTCTCCTTCGAACGCGAAGCGATGAACTTGCCCTGATGCGCAGAAATTGTACAAAAACTACATCCGCCAAAACAACCGCGGTGCGTGTTAATCGAGAACTTGATCATCTCGTAAGCGGGAATCGCGCCGCGCTTGCGGTATTTGGGGTGCGGCATGCGCGTGTAAGGGTACTCAAAGCTTGTGTCGATGGTTTTTGCGTCCATCGGCGGGTAGGGCGGATTGATGATCAGCGTCTTATCGCCCACGCGTTGCAAAATGCGGTGCGCGTGCAGCTTGTTGGATTCGCGTTCGATTGTGCGGAAGTTGCGTGAGTACGTGTTTTTGTCCTCGAGGCAGGCTTCATGCGAGGCAATCTCGATGTTCTCCCAGTTATGGATTTTCATAACTGAATCGCGTAGAAGGGCCGTCTGCGGCACGGTAGTCAAGTTTGCGAACGGAACACCCCGCTTAAGCAAACGTAGGATTTCCATAAGCGGCTGTTCTCCCATACCATAAACGAGTAAATCCGCACCGCTTTCAGCGAGAATAGGAGGCTTCAAGGAATCAGACCAGTAGTCATAGTGAGTAACCCGCCGCAATGAGGCTTCAATTCCACCCAATAGTACCGGAACGTCGGGATAAAGCTGCTTGAGGATACGCGTATAAACGATCGAAGCATAGTCGGGGCGGAAGCCGCTCGCGCCGCCGGGCGTGTAGGCATCATTTGAACGGCGTCGCTTACGTGCTGTGTAGTGGTTCACCATGGAATCCATACACCCGGCCGTGACGCCAAAAAAAAGCCGCGGTGCACCGAATTTCTTGAAATCGCGCAGGTCGTCGCGCCAATTGGGCTGCGGGATGATCGCGACATTCAGGCCCTGAGCTTCGATGAGCCTTGCGATGACGGCGTGACCGAAGGAGGGGTGATCGACATAGGCGTCGCCGGAGATGATAATGACGTCGAGTTCGCCGGGTGCGAGGCCTTTGTGCTCGAGATCGTCGGCCGTTATGGAAATCCATCGCTTGGTATCGAAGAGTTCGGGCACGGTGGATAATTGTGACAAGAGATAGTACGGCAACCGAAAGAGCCTAAGAGCAAGTTGTGTCATGAGGATATGAATTTCCATATCTGAAAAAAAATCATGCAATTGAGAAAAATTGAGCGTTTTCTGGTACTTAATATGTAGAGGGATTAATGAAACCAAAAACACAGCCGATATTTCTTTTGAACAAACCCATTCAAATTCAGGATAGCTGGGAAGTTCGATTACCGCTGCCTGTTTGGGATAGAATTCGTCATCTTTCAGGTTACAGGAAATGCAGCTATTCGCGAATTACCCGCTACTGTATATTCCGTTTGGCAGAATACGCTAACTTGCGTTGGTCCACGCAATTGACGGCAGCTTACACGCGTGCGAGGCGCAAATCGCTCCAATCGGCGGCCGAGCATAGACACATTGTTTGCTTCTATGGACAAGATATCATTCTGGTGCGGATGGCAGCACTGCGCCTGGGGATTACCGTATCTGGGTTTATTCGCTTAGCTCTGGAGCTATATTTACCGCGCTTAGAACTGGAAATCCATAACCAAAAGGCGGTGAGTGCCGAGGCCCTGTTCTGGCTAGGCATCAAGCGCTGGCTTTGCATTCCACTCACCGCAATCAATACACTCGGACTTCCCACCATGCGCCGCTTTCTTTTCAGCGGCTTCCCGCCCGAAACGTGGTGGAAAACGCCGCCACCCGACAAATTGGCTTTTACCGCGTGAGTATTGCCGCAACCTCGCCCCATGCATAAACCCGTCGCGCTCATCACCGGTGCCTCGACCGGCATCGGCTACGAAATGGCGAAAATCTTCGCGGCGCGAGGTTATGACCTTGTTGTCGTCGCCCGCACTGCGAAGAATCTGAAAGAATTACATGATCACCTCTCACCGCTCGTGAAGGTGACCTACATACCGCTCGATTTATCGCAACCAAAAGCTGCTCTGACCCTGTTTAACAAGACGAAAAAGGCAAAACTCGAAATTGACGTGCTGGTAAACAATGCGGGCTTCGGTACCAGTGGTGATTTTGTCGATCTTGAGCTCAAGCGCGAATTGCAGGAGATCGATCTCAACGTTAGGGTGCTCACCGAACTCTGTCATCTCTATGGCGCCGAAATGGCGAAGCGCAAAAAAGGGAAAATACTCAACGTCGCGTCAACAGCGGCATTTCAGCCGGGGCCGTGGATGTCTGTCTATTATGCGACAAAGGCCTACGTGCTGCATTTTTCCGAGGGCCTCGCTGAAGAGTTGAGACCTCGCGGTGTGCAGGTTTCGGTACTTTGTCCCGGAGCCACCGTGACAGAATTTGCCGGTACAGCAGGAGTGCAGAAATCGAAACTCTTTAAGTCAAAGATCCTCAAGCCGGCAACTGCAGAAGCTGTAGCAATCTATGGTGTGAACAAATTTCTCAAAGGCAAACTTTTGATCATTCACGGCGCAGTGAACAAATTTCTCGCTTTTGGTAATCGTTTCACCGCGCGCATTGTAGCCCGCAAGATCGCAGGCTATTTGAACCGTGCTTAGCTGCTAGTCGATTTTCATTTCGGGGATATTCCCCTCGACTATCAGGCGGCCTTCGGTGGCATTTTTGACCTGGTCAACGCTTACTCCCGGCGCGGTTTCAAGCAGTTTGAAACCCTGCGGAGTTACGTCGATCACGGCGAGTTCGGTAACGACTTTCTTTACACAACGCACGCCGGTCAAAGGCAGCGTGCATTGTTTGAGTAACTTCGATTCATTCGCCTTATTCACGTGCTGCATAGCGACGATGATATTTTTTGCCGACGCCACGAGATCCATGGCTCCGCCCATGCCCTTCACCATTTTTCCGGGGATTTTCCAATTTGCGATATCGCCGTTTTCAGCAACTTCCATTGCACCTAAAATAGTCAGATCCACTTTTCGCGCGCGAATCATGCCGAAGCTCATCGCCGAATCGAAGATCGAAGAGCCGGGTACAGTGGTAATCGTCTGTTTGCCGGCGTTGATGTAGTCGGCGTCTTCTTCGCCTTCATAGGGAAAGGGCCCCATACCTAACAGGCCATTTTCTGACTGCAGCACCACATTCACGCCTTTGGGTATGTAGTTGGAAACCAAAGTGGGGATGCCGATACCGAGGTTGACGTAAAATCCGTCCTTCAATTCCCTTGCAATGCGTTTGGCAATCCCGGTTTTATCTAACATAACTTCACCTTTTCCTGGTCGTTCTCTGCTCGATTCGTTTTTCGTAATTCGAACCCTGAAAAATCCGGTGCACGTAGATTCCGGGCGTGTGGATATGATTTGGGTCGAGCTCGCCCGCCGGCACCAGTTCTTCAACCTCAGCGATCGTAATCTTACCGGCCATTGCCATCAGGGGATTAAAATTGCGTGCGGTGCCGCGAAAGACAAGATTGCCATGGGCGTCGCCCTTCCAGGCTTTTACCAGTGCAAAATCGATATCGAAGGCATATTCCATCAGAAACTCTTTTTCGGCCCCGTCGACGACGAACTTTCGCTTCTCTTTACCCTGCGCGACTTCAGTACCAATACCCGCGGGAGTGAAGATGGCGGGCATGCCATAACCGGCAGCGAGGCAGCGCGTGGCGAGAGTTCCCTGCGGTATGAGCTCCACATCGAGTTCTCCCGAAAGCAGTTGCTTTTCAAATTCAGCGTTCTCGCCCACATATGACGCGATCATTTTTTTTACCTGCCGGGTCTTGAGTAGCAGGCCGATACCGAAGTTGTCGACCCCCGCGTTGTTCGAAATGCAGGTCAGGTCTTTCGTACCTTTTTTTACCAGCGCGGCGAGGCAATTTTCGGGAATTCCACAGAGTCCGAACCCACCGATTCCCAAAACGGCGTTGTCGGGAATATCGGCTATGGCGGCATCGGCGTCGGCGACTGTCTTGTTCATCTGGTTAAAACCTCCATTACTTTTATTTTATTCTGCCCTTCAATACGTTTTTAGAGCCATTTTGCTTCGCCTTCACAAAATAATGCGTCGTTTCAATCGCCGGCCAAAGCCTGTACCTGAACTCTGCGCGAGAGCCGCTCAAAGCATGAACATGGGCTTCCCCTGCGCCAGCTCGGGGTATTGTCAACTCACGGACGTCTTATTGAACAATGTGAAATCCGCCTTTACATTACGCAGTACCCTGTATGCCTTGCAGTAACCTGCCATGTCGCAAACCGCGCTCCGTGACCGACTCAAGAAACTGCGAACGGCCATGGTCGAGGCAGAAAATGCAAGGCAGGAATTCTTACTCCACGCGCATCCGCAGAATCGCGAGAGTCTGCGCAACCTGATACATTATCTCGCGATGCGGCGTGATGATATCCACGAGCTGCAGTTGCAGCTGGCGGCGCTCGGCCTGTCTTCGCTCGGGCGCAGCGAAGGTTTTGTGCTCGATAATCTCAACCGCGTTTTGCAATACCTTGGCGACAGTGAAAGTGTTGCGACGACGCTGACCTGGGCCGAGGCAGAAAAATTACTCCACCGCAACACGCGCTCGCTGCTTGGCAAGCGGCCGGCAACACGGCACGTCTATATAATGATCACCGCACCATCGGCAAATGAGGCGGATGTCGGCTGGATGAGTGATTGTCTTCGGGCTGGTATGAATATTTTGCGCATCAATTGTGCGCACGGCGACGAAGCCGAGTGGAGTGCGCTGATCGCCAACCTGCGGACGGCGCAGACGCAGACCGGTTGCAACTGCCGCGTGCTGATGGATATTGCAGGGCCGAAACTGCGCACGGGCCCGGTGCACGGCGGCGCCGAAGTGTTGCGGCTGCGCGTCAAACGTGATGTCTTCGGGCGGCTCAACGAACCTGCACGCGTTGCGATCGGTGCGAATGAGAAGGGCGCGACGGGACTCAATTTTCCTGCGGCTTTTGTCGCTCAGCTGAAAGATGCGGACTCGCTGCATTTTCGCGACAGCCGTGGCAAAAAACGCCGCCTAACGATTTCGCGCCGTGCCGACGGGCTTTATGGCATCTGCGAAGCTTCAGCGTATATTCTGAAGCACACACTATTTTCACTGCATCGCCATGGGCATGTCGTCGGCGAATGTGAATGCGGGACACTGCCGTTTGTACCGGCGGCGCTGACATTGCAACAGGGCGATGAACTCGTGTTGTTTGCCGGCGAATCAGAGGGATTTCCCGCAGATACGGCGGCGGGCATTGCAGCGCGCATCGGCTGCACTGTACCTGAGGCCATTGCCGCCATCAAACCCGGCGAGCGCGTATTGTTTGACGATGGCAAAATTGCGGCGCAAGTCGTTGAATGCGGCCGCGGCGAAGTCAGGCTGCAAATTAAGAATGCGCGCGTCGGTGGCTCACGGCTCAGGGGCGAAAAAGGCATCAACCTGCCAGATACAAAACTGGGCATACCCGCGATCACAGAAAAAGACTATCAGGATCTCAAATTTGTTCTCGCGCACGCAGATATTGTCGGGGCTTCATTTATTCACTCTGCTGCGGATGTGCGTTCGTTGCAGCAGGCGATCAGGGAAAGCGGACGCGAGATCGGCTTAATTCTGAAAATCGAAACGCAGGCCGGATTTCAAAACCTGCCGGCGATTCTCCTGCAGGCGCTCGAACAGAACCCGGCGGGTGTGATGATTGCCCGCGGCGACCTTGCTGTCGAAGTCGGTTTCGAACGCCTCGCGGAAATACAAGAAGAGATTCTGTGGGTGTGTGAAGCCGCGCACGTGCCGGTAATTTGGGCGACGCAGGTGTTAGAGGGCCTCGCGCAGACAGGACAGCCCTCCCGCGCCGAGATCACCGATGCGGCGATGTCGGTGCGGGCTGAATGCGTGATGTTGAACAAAGGGCCGCATATTCATGAAGCGGTACGGCTACTCGCCGATATTCTGGAAAAAATGGAAAAGCATCAGTATAAAAAGCGTAATCTTTTCCGTTCTCTCAGTATCAGCTATTAGTGCCGCAACGGTTGATGGCCGCCTAAAAGCCGAACAGGCTGCGTGATAGCGCTTCGAGCTTACGCGCGCGCTCGTTATCTTCATTGCGCACCGACAGCGCCACGAGATTCGCCAGCGAACGCCGCGTGATAATTTCAAACGGCGCCGGGTCGAGCAAACGGGGTGAATGGCCGCTGAGGTTTGCCGCGATCAGCATCTCGAGATTTTCCCGCGTAATCAGCGAACCTTTGTCAAACACATCGATAAAAATTTCCAGGTCGCCAAGTTGCCATTTGAGCAAAAACCGCCCCGGCGTGTTCACACCGTAGAGCGGAAAGCCGAGACGGCAGCCGGTTATCAGGTAAATGACGGCGAGCGAAAGCGGTATGCCGCTCACGCGCTCGCAGAGCACGAGCTGTGCAGAATGAGATTCGAGACGGTTGATCGAGCCTTCTTCACCCGTGAGGCCGGCTTTTTCGAACATGACATTATTCATAGTGCCGAGTATTTCGCGCACGAGTTCGATATCCTGCATGCGGTTTTTGACACGGCGCGGCGTCAGTTGTCTTTCTTCGAGGGCCTCGCGTAAATCTACCTCGAGCATGTCGAGTGCAGCACAGTATTCGTCCCACAGATTGAAAGCGTTTGAAAAAAGACCGGTGAGATAGCTCGTGCGCTCAAGCGCCCAAACGTCGTTGCCGCTGCGCGGCAGCACATGCTGCATCTGCGCGCGCACGTAGGCGATCGTGTAATCTAACTCGAGTGACCTGAGCTTGTGCCGTACGGCAAAATCGGAGATCGTATCGATGTGGTTGAAAATTTCAGCCCAATTGCTTTCGGTCGCGACAAGTTGCTGAAACGCAGGTGATTCGTCTGCCGGCTTGTCACTCTTGAGGTCATGGCCTATCTGCGTCAGCAGGGCGAGTATGTTATGGCTTCTCAGCGGCATAGTCTGGTGCGGGTTTGGTCAGGTGCGACGATTGCCTCCGCCGAGAATTTGATCCATGCTCTTCAGCGTTGATTCAATCACGCCGACAGTCATTTCGGGTCCGAGTTTGGGTGAATCTTTGAGCGCCGATAAGAAACCTTTTTTTACGCGTTCTTCAAATTTCGGCAGCAAACGTTCGCCGGCTTCTTCGACTTTCAGCGCGATACGATCGGGCAGATTCGCCACTGGTTGTTTGATTTCGTCGTAATAGAGTTTGCGCGCCAAAAAATAGACGAGCCCCGCGGTAATGAGTGACGTCAGCACTGCGGTGGGTAAAATCACGTACCAGATGAGCTCGGGAAACTGCATAGGCACCGATGGCCTGTTTTGCTCAGGTGGTAAAGGGAAAATCCTCCTTGCCGGCTGTCTTAGTTGCTGCGGAGATACCACTATGCGTGCACTTATCGGCTGTCTCGTGGTGATTTCTTCATTAAGTTGTGCCGGCCGCGAGTACCGCACGTATCCTGATAACGGCTCGATGCAATACCTTGATTGTTCGGTGCAGGCCGTCGGTGGTAACCTCGATGCGACAGGCGTCACGATGCACTATAAGGGAAAACTCGCCGATTCGGTTGAAAGTCTTGGCCCGCTCGAAGCGAAGGCGTCGAAGCGGGGCGTCAAAAAAAATGACGCGCTGCGCGAATTGCAGCTTGCAGCACAAAAAAAACAGGCCGACGGCGTTTATGATGTGTTGGTCGTTGCAGATGCAGACGGCGAGACGATGACGGCGAGCGGCATTGCGTTCCGATTTAAACGCTAAAAAGGTGCTGAAATCGATTGACGTCGCCCGGCCTCACGGGAGCATGCCAGCCAATACAAACTGAATTTTCGGAAGAATTGTTCTCAATGCTCCCCTAACATTCGGTAAATTTTGGAGGAAGAATGGCAATCGCATCTCTTGTTTTAGGGATTATTTCCCTCGTGTTCGTATTGATTCCACCGCTGTGGCTGATCGGCTGGGTGGGCGCAATTGTTGGCGTTATCGGCATCGTGCTGGGCGCACTCGGCCGTAAAAAGCTGAAAGAAGAAAACCAAGCGACAGGTACCGCAACCGCTGGTATGGTGATGAGCATTATCGGCACCGTATTGTCCGCTATTATCTTCGCAGCCTGCGCAGCAGGTATGGCCGCAGCTTCAAAAGAGCTGAGCGATCCGAAATTCCAGGAAAAATTCAAGAAAGAACTGGAAAAGGAACTCGAAAAGAATAAGTAAAATCCGGCCATTTTGCTGGAAAGCCGGTCGCTTTATGGCCGGCTTTTTTTTTGCAACCGGCTAAACGGCGATGTATCCGATACTTTTTCGGTTAAATGTACAGGGTGAGACCAAGGCTGTCACCGCGTACGGAGTGTTCGCCGTCGTGGGCATTCTGCTCGCAGCCCTATTTATCATCCGCCTTGCGCGCGAGCGCGGCGTCGACAGTTTTGACATGGTCAATATTATTGCACTGCTCGTCGCCGGCGGTATTCTATTCTCGCTGCTCACGCATTTTCTGATCTTTCTGCCCGACCGCTTGAGGTCAAAATCTTTTTCTGATATCCCCGCCGGCGTGGTGAGTTGGGGCGGCGTAGTGGGGGGATTCCTCTCCGCGCTCTACGCCAGCCGCGTATGGAAAATTCCGCTGCTGAGGCTCGCCGATATGACCGTGCCGGGTGTCGCGCTGGGTTTTGCATTCGGCCGCGTCGGTTGCCATTTTGCCGGCTGTTGCTTTGGCCTGCACTACGACGGACCATTGGCATTACATTTTACACATCCGCTGGCGCCCGCCGCCGAACAAGCGCAGCCGCTTTTTCCGATACAGCTTTTATCCGCCTTGTTATTGCTGCTGCTGGCGCTGTTGCTGTGGCGCCTGCTCACGAAAAATTTAAAGCCGGGTTGGGTGTTTCTCGCCTATCTTCTGCTTTACGGCAGTGGCCGTTTCGTCGTCGAGTTTTACCGTGCCGATGCGCGTGGAATATTGTTTTCGCTCTCCGATGCACAGTGG